>NZ_LAUM01000024.1:0-57178 GCF_000972265.1 Vibrio sp. ECSMB14106
GTACCAACGTTTACGTGCGGTTTCGTACGTTCAAATTTTTCTTTAGACACAATCGTGTTCCTTCCTAGTTATGATTCGCCACGTTCATTATTGACCGAGACGCGCCAGAAATTGCTATTTTATGCGCCAACTCTCGTTAGCGCAATATTTGGACGCATTGTTCTTTTAAAAAATAAAGAAAAATGCCTTCCTTTTGTTTAACCACGTTCTGCAATGATTGCTTTTGCAACATTGTTAGGCACTTCAGCGTACTCACTAAACTTCATAGAGTAAGAAGCACGCCCTTGTGTCGCAGAACGTAAATCAGTTGCGTAACCGAACATGACAGACAACGGAACTTGTGCACGAATTATCTTCAGGCCAGCTGTCCCCTCGTCCATACCTTCGATGATGCCGCGACGACGGTTAATATCGCCAACAACGTCACCCATCCAGTCTTCTGGAGTAGTTACTTCAACTTTCATCATAGGCTCAAGCAGAACTGGTTGCGCTTCAAGTGCACCCGTCCTGAAAGCCATAGAGGCAGCGATTGTAAACGCCATCTCACTTGAATCAACTTCATGGTAAGAACCATCATACAGTGTAGCTTTGATATCCAAAACTGGATAGCCAGCAAGCACACCATTGTTCATCTGCTCTTCAACGCCTCTAGCAACTGAAGCGATAAACTCTTTAGGTACAATACCGTTGGCAATTTCATCTACGAAGACAAAGCCTTCGCCAGTTTCTGATGGCTCCAGTTTCAGCCATACGTGACCGTACTGACCCTTACCACCATGCTCACGGATAAATTTACCTTCTGCTTTCGCTGTACCGCGAATTGTTTCACGATAAGCTACTTGTGGATTACCAACGTTGCAGTTCACGTTAAATTCACGCTTCATACGGTCAACGATGATATCTAAGTGTAGTTCACCCATACCAGAAATCAGTGTCTGGCCTGTTTCCGCATCCATATCAACACGGAACGATGGGTCTTCTGCTGCTAGTTTACCTAGAGCAATGGTCATTTTATCTTGATCAGCTTGCGAGCTTGGCTCTACAACGATCTGAATAACTGGGTCTGGAAACTCCATGCGTTCAAGAATAATCTTATGATTCTGGTCACACAGAGTTTCACCGGTGGTTACATCTTTTAAACCAATAATGGCTGCAATGTCACCTGCTCGTACTTCTTTTACTTCTTCACGTTTATTTGAATGCATTTGAACAATGCGACCTAAACGTTCACGTTGCTTTTTCACAGAGTTGTAAGCAGTTTTGCCGCTTTCTACAATACCAGAGTAAACACGGATGAAAGTTAGAGTACCAACGAATGGGTCGGTTGCGATTTTAAAGGCTAGCGCAGAGAACGGTTCTTTATCGTCCGCGTGACGCTCTACTTCATTCTCGTCTTCATCAATACCTTGAATCGCAGGTACATCAATTGGTGAAGGGAGAAAATCAACAACGGCATCTAGAACAGCTTGTACACCTTTGTTTTTGAATGCACTACCACAAGTTGCTAGTACTATTTCATTATTAAGGGTACGAGTGCGAAGACCTTGTTTGATTTCAGCTTCTGTTAGTTCACCTTCTTCAAGGTACTGATCCATCAACTCTTCACTTGCTTCTGCAGCGGCTTCAACAAGTTCTGTACGATATTCTTCAGCCATTTCTTGCATGTCTGCTGGAATATCTTCGTAAGTGAAGGTCATGCCTTGATCAGCATCGTTCCAATTGATTGCCTTCATCTTGATAAGGTCAACAACACCTTGGAAGTTTTCTTCAGTGCCAATGTTCAATTGGATAGGAACAGGAGTTGCGCCTAAGCGGTCCTTGATCTGTTCAACGACACGCAAGAAATCTGCGCCTGTACGGTCCATTTTGTTAACGAAAACCAGACGTGGAACTTGGTACTTATCGGCTTGACGCCATACTGTCTCTGACTGAGGTTCAACGCCAGATGAGCCACAGAACACAACGACAGCACCATCAAGTACACGCAAAGAACGTTCTACTTCAATAGTAAAGTCAACGTGTCCAGGGGTGTCGATGATGTTGATACGGTGATCTGAGAACTGAGCTTCCATACCACGCCAAAACGTAGTGGTCGCTGCTGAAGTGATCGTTATACCGCGCTCTTGCTCTTGCTCCATCCAGTCCATGGTTGCTGCACCATCGTGAACTTCGCCGATTTTGTGAGAAAGACCGGTATAGAACAGAATACGTTCACTTGTGGTTGTTTTACCTGCATCTACGTGAGCAACAATACCAATATTACGGTATCGCTCAATAGGAGTTTTACGAGCCACGGTTGAATCCTCTTAACTTAGAGACTTAGGGACTATTGCTATACCCAGGAAGCTAAAAAGTACCAGCCCTAGAAATAGCAATAGTTCCTAGCATATGCATAGGAACTAAAGAAGTGCTGCAAGGAACCTTGCAGCACAAAAAAGGTATTACCAGCGGTAATGTGCGAACGCTTTGTTTGCGTCAGCCATGCGGTGAACGTCTTCACGTTTCTTAACCGCAGTACCTTTGTTCTCAGACGCGTCTAGCATTTCAGCAGCTAGGCGTTGAGCCATAGATTTTTCACCACGCTTACGCGCAGCTTCAACTACCCAACGCATAGCAAGAGCGTTACGGCGAACCGGACGAACTTCTACAGGTACTTGGTAAGTTGAACCACCTACACGGCGAGATTTAACCTCTACCGCTGGGCGAACATTTTCAAGAGCTTCTTCAAATACAGCTAAGTGGTCTTTACCAGACTTCTCAGCCATTGAATCTAGTGCAGTGTAAACGATTTTCTCTGCAGTAGATTTCTTTCCGTCAACCATAAGGATGTTAACGAATTTTGCCAGCAATTCAGATTTGAACTTAGGATCTGGAAGGATCTTACGCTGACCTATTACGCGACGACGTGGCATGGATATTCTCCGTTGTCTTCTTCAGGTTTTTTCCAAAACTTTTCAGAATAATAAATAAAATAGTGTTTGGCCTTACTTAACGCTTTCTTTTAAAAAAGAAAATGCATTAAGACTTAGGACGTTTCACACCGTACTTAGAACGACCTTGTTTACGGTCGTTAACGCCAGCACAGTCAAGCGCGCCGCGAACAGTGTGGTAACGAACACCCGGAAGGTCTTTTACACGACCGCCACGGATTAGTACAACACTGTGCTCTTGAAGGTTGTGACCTTCACCACCGATGTACGAAGTTACTTCGAAACCGTTGGTTAGACGTACACGACATACTTTACGTAGTGCCGAGTTAGGTTTTTTAGGTGTAGTAGTGTAAACACGAGTACATACACCACGTTTTTGTGGGCACGCTTCTAGTGCAGGCACGTTGCTTTTAACAACTTGCTTTACACGAGGTTTGCGAACCAACTGGTTAATAGTTGCCATTAACTAGCTCCTGAAATTTACTTGAAAGTAAGCTTTGTGAAAAATCTATCCCTAATCACAAGTCGTAATTAGGGACGCAAAATTCTATTCAGCAGTGGGAGGTGTGTCAAGAAATATACAGATCTTTTTTAGCCGTCCAGAGCTCAGGATGGTTTAATTTTAACCAAACTGATAAAACACGGCTACCAAGTGACTGATTTGTCGTTCAAAACCGTCAGTTTAACGAACCCGTCAAAGTCCACTTGATCAAGTGCACCAGAGACAAGGGGCTGTAAACCTCGGCTATCGAGATCCGGTTTTAACACCGACACCTGATCAACTGCGCAGATTTGAGTGAATAACTCATGATTGGGAAGGCAAACATACACCGCATCTTCCACTAAAAGGAAGTTATCCTGTGGTTGAGAGTAGGTCAATGCGAGTTTAAGTTTGTCGACTGATTTTACGATATGAAGCATAGCGTTCCCTAGAAAGTCAGTATCTGCTGGCATTGAGTTAGCTTCTGCGTTAACTCATCCGCTTCAACCGCGGTTACATCAATCAACAGGTTATCTGTCGAAAGACCAAACTGACACAGGCTACGCTGACACACATACACCTGTTCGATGTCGTACAGGTCCATAAGCTTAAATGCTGAGATGTAGTCGCGTGATAGGACTTCGTCGGGTTGCTGAGTTCTAAGGAGTTGTGTCACGCCATCGCCAACAAAGAACACGGAGATGTCTTCACTGTAAGCGGAAGCGGCAAGTAATGCGTCTAACCCTTCTCTACCGGCAGCAGTACTATGAGGAAAACTATTAAATACAAAGGCTAACTTTCTCAAAACTGTACGACCCTATCTTGCGTGAGCAGCGCTTCCGATAAACTCCCTAATCCGGCCTGAGTGAATCCAGGCGCTAGATTAGAAACACCAAGTTGATGTTGCGTTGCTTCTTCTGGGCTAATCACTCCGCGCCTTAACGCAGCAGCCACACAGGTCTCTAGGCTAACATCGTGCTCATCAGCCAGCTTTTGCCAAGCTGAAGCTAAGTCAAATTCATCGTTAGCCGGTACGGTAAGAGCTGAGCCGTTACTGACGCCATCTTGATAGAAAAACACACTGTGAAGTTTGTGCCCCTGCTTAATCAGAGCCACGGCAAACTGATAAGCACTTCTTGCGGATTGTGAGCCGTAAACGGGCCCATTAACTAGGAGTGTGTAGCTTAACAACCCTCTTCATCCTCTGTTTTACGTTGACGGATATACAAATATACGGTGTGCTTCGAGATATTCAAGCGTTCAGCAACACGGTTAATCGCATCTTTGATATCGAAAATACCTTTGTCGTAAAGCTCCATCACAATCTGACGATTCTTAGTATTGTTCGATACTGACTTGTCTGCATTGATTTCTTCAATCGTTCGCTCAACCGTTTGGTCAACGAGTTCTTCAACATCACTTGCGAAGTTAACTGATGACGCTGCTTCGTCAGCGTCTTGCGTTGGCATGAAAGATTGCAGCACTTGTGAGAATGGCGCATCTAAATTGACGTTGATACACAATAACCCTATCACTCGGTCTTCACCATTACGGATAGCAACCGTGATCGACTTCATTAATACTCCACCTTTAGCGCGAGTGAAGTATGAGCGTGAAAAGTTACGCTTAGAACCTTCAATATCTTTCAGCATCTTTAATGCAAGATCGGTGATCGGAGAGCCAACCTGACGACCAGTATTCTCACCGTTGGCAATTTTAATTGCAGAAGTATTGAGGTCCTCTAGTGAGTGCAAAACGATTTCACAAAACGGACCAATAAGGCTCGCAATACCATCAACAACGGCCTCATAAGATCTTAAAATAATTTTATCGTGTTCACTGAATGGCATAACGTGGACTGATTCCATTTCAAGTAACACATCTGCATTGATTGTTTCTGTAGTAGTCACTTATTCCTTACCTTCGTGTGAAAAATCAACAAATTTATGTAAGTTTATCAGAAAATTTTAATTGCACACCTAGCTAACATTGCAACTAGTGATTTAGAACAAGTTTAAAAATAAAATACTCAATTTAAAATCAAAAAAAAAGCCTAACTTTAAGTTAGGCTTTTTATTCTACCAACGTATTTTAGAACGAAGTTTCGCTTTGATATTACTGAGCAGCAGCCGCTTCAGTATCATCAATTTTTAGTAATTCGACTTCGAACACTAGCGTTGAGTTAGCAGGGATAGTCGGTGTATCTTGCTCACCGTATGCTAGCTCTGGCGGGATAACGAACTTGTACTTAGAGCCAACTTTCATCAGTTGCACGCCTTCAGTCCAACCAGGAATTACACGGTTAAGTGGGAATGTTGCTGGTTCACCACGCTCGTAAGAGCTATCGAACTGAGTACCATCTGTTAACGTACCTTTGTAGTGAACTTGAACTGTGTCCGTGTCTTTTGGAGAAGCACCTTCACCGGCCGTCATTACTTGGTAAAGTAAGCCTGATTCAGTTTGCTCTACGCCTTCTGTCTTTGCGAACTCAGCGCGGAAGTCATCACCCACTTTCTTAGTTTCTGCCGATTTTTCTGCCGCTTGTGCTTGCATAGTTTCAGCAACACGCTTGTCTAGAGCTTCAAGAGCCGCACGAGTCTCTTCTTCGTTCAGTGCCGTTTTCTCTGCGAATACGTCTTCGATACCTTGAAGAACCATGTCTTTGTCTAGGTTAATGCCTAGCTCGCTTGGCTTATCAATGCTTGTGCTTAGGTAGTTAGCGAAAGATACACCGATTGCGTATGCCGCTTTGTCGTCTTCTGTTTTAAAGTTTACTGCTTCTACTTTAACTTCTTCTACTTGAGGAGCTTCTGCCTTTGGTTCTTCTTTCTGACAACCAACTGCTAGCATAACCGTTGCGGCAAGCAGTGATACTTTTAAAACTGATTTCATTGAATTCTCCAATTAATGGCCAAGCCATTGGTTATTGTGCACAAATCTAATGATTAGATTGGTGTGAATACGTTAGTTATAACAATATACTAGTCATATGTCTTTCGACAAAAACCGGATTATTAGACGTGATGCGAATATTTTTTCATTCATTGCTATGTACAATTGTCATCACCTTGTTAAATGGCTGTTTTTTCTTCCAAGATGATGATCAACGTTGGGAAATTGAACCCAATGGTGCCACCAGCTTTGCTCTCAGCAGAGATGGACGCTTCGCCCTGCTCTACTCTCAGAAAAAACACTTACTGCTCTGGGACTTAGAGCAAAACAAAGAGCTTGCTCAACTCGGTCCGCAAGACCAATCAGAAAACCAAGTATCCCGTATCCGAATCTCGGACAATGGTCGCTTTGCCATTACCGCAAGCCAAATGAATTTCGCCGTATGGGACTTATCTTGGACTCAAGCTCAAGGGCTTTGGTCTATTTCCGATGGCTTGATTCGCGATGTCGATATATCTAGCAACGGTGAAAAAGTATTGCTTGGCCTGTCTAATGGTAAAGCGATCTATGTGGATTTAGTCACCGGACGCCGTCTGGAGTTCCTCGCTCACCGAGAAAAAGTGAATTCGGTGTCCCTTTCGGCCAATGGTCGCTACGCACTTACTGGCGGGAATGACTACAAGGCTTACCTTTGGGATACCGAGTCTGGCTTGGTATTGCGTACCTTTGAGCATGAACAAAGAGTAGTACGAGTTGCGCTACAGCGCGATGGTGAACTGGCTTTTACTTCTGACGGAGGTAATCAGGCTATGATTTGGGATCTTGAAACTGGTGAGTATCAAGCGCAACTACAGAGTTGGTCTCGACAATTGATATTTTCAAGTGCACGTTTCTCTGATGACGGCCGCATGTTGGTAACAGGTACACCATCAAGCCAGGTGAGCGTGTGGAACACTCTGGATGGCAAAAGAATTTCTCGTCACGATGCTGAGCCATTAAAAGATGCTCGCCCTCCCCGTGCGGTAGTGTATGATGCGACCTTTGATGATAAAAACCGTGTGATATCGGGCACCTCAGCGGGCATCGCCCAAGCTTGGAATGTGGATTAAGAACGATGACAGAAAAGCGAGTTGAAAAACTGGAAAGCCGCGTGAATGACCTAGAGTGTCAGCTAGCTTTTCAAGAACAGACCATTGAAGAACTCAATGAAGCGCTTAGCCAACAACAGATGTTGATCACAAGAATGCAAGACCAAATGAAGTTCGTGGTTGGCAAAGTGAAAAACATGGATGGCTCAAACTTAGCAGACGCATCAGAAGAGACGCCACCTCCACACTATTAAGTGCGGTTCAAAATAACCAATTGATTCTAGCGACGCATATCGTTAGTTTCTCGCCCTCAATGTGTAAACACATTTCAGGACGGGACATAGAAAACTAAAAGGGCGACAGATGCTTATCTGTCGCCCTTTTGTATATTTCATCTGACTGAATAAACTTAAGCCAATTAAGCCGATAGAAACTTAATCATCGGCATAAATCTTCACTTCAACACGACCTTGAGTATCAACGCTTGCGCGATACATTCCTGAGCTGTTCATACCAAAATGAATATCACCTTGACCATCGATAGCGATCAAGCCGCCTTCTCCGCCCATGGTTTTCAATTCACCTTGAATGATCGTTTCGCAAGCGGTGTGCACATCTTCTTTCAGATAACGCATTCGTGCTGCCACATCACTGGCGACCATTTTACGTAGAAAGAACTCGCCCATACCTGTTGTTGAAACGGCCACGTTGCCATTTTCAGCAATAGTGCCTGCGCCTATAATTGGAGAGTCCCCCACACGACCGTATTTCTTATTAGTCACGCCGCCAGTACTTGTCGCTGCCGCTAAGTTACCCGCTTGGTCTAACGCTACAGCCCCTACAGTTCCATGCTTTTTATCGTCTGGATACTGGTCTTGTTGTTCTTCATACTGAGCTTCAGAGAGAGCAAAAATACCTTTCTCTTTCATCGATTGCAGCTGATCGTAGCGACGTTCAGTAAAAAAGTAGTCTTGCTCGGTAAACATATACTCGTGTTCAAAGGCAAACTTCTCAGCACCTTCGCCAATCAGTAGTACGTGGTCGCTTTTAAGCATCACATCACGCGCGAGCTCAACTGGGTTTTTGATATGACGCACCCCAGCTATCGCACCGGCACCCATTTCACGCCCATGCATCACTGAGGCATCCATCTCAACAAATTCATCATGAGTCAGAACCGAACCTTTACCAGCATTAAAGTGTGGGCTGTCTTCCATCACTTTAACCGATACAACCACTGCATCGAGAGCATCACCTCCCGATTGCAGAACTTGATAACCAGCCAAAACAGACTTCTCCAAGGCTTCGATAATACCTGTTTTTAATTCATCGCTCATTTGCTCTCGCAAGATGGTACCTGCACCACCATGAATGGCAATTGAAAAAGGCTGTGACATGCAAATTCTCCACTGACGTATTCTTATGTTGTGCTATCAATACCACATTCATGATTCTATGTCTGATAGAGAAAACCAAACTTTTTGCGGATGCTTAGATTTACGGATACTTAGTTCGGTAGATTAAAAGCCAGGTCAAAAAACTCGGCGCCAATACGAAAAAAGCCTCCACAAGGGAGGCTTTCAAGATTCTTAATCTACACCGTTAATTCGGTATTAGTGAGAACCACAGCTACCGCCGCCGCAGCAGCCGTCTTTTTTCTCTTCACCGTGGTCGTGGTCTTCGCCACCGCAGCAACCGCCTTCGTGGTCATGATCGTGGTCGTGACCACAGCCACCTTCTTGGTGCACATGACCGTGTTGAACTTCTTCTTCAGTCGCTTCACGAACCGCTACAACTTCAACATCAAACGTTAGTGTTTGACCTGCTAGCATATGGTTACCGTCAACAACAACTTCGTCGCCATCTACTTCAGTAATTTCTACTGGGATCGGACCTTGGTCTGTATCTGCTAGGAAACGCATACCTACTTCGATTTCTTCAACACCTTGAAACACATCAGAAGGCACTCGTTGAACTAATGCGTCGTTGTGCTCACCGTAAGCCTCTTCTGGAGTAACAGTTACAGAGAATTTGTCGCCAGCAACTTTGCCTTCAAGCTCTTTTTCAAGACCTGTAATTAGGTTGTTGTGACCGTGAAGGTAATCTAGTGGAGCCTCTGCAGTTGATTGATCAACTACTACGCCATCTTCAAGTTTCACTTGATATGCAACACTAACTACTACGTTCTTTTCAATTTTCATGAGAGCTCCAAGGAGGTTTGGACTAGGCTCGAACAGTGAACCTAGGAATAAATTTTGTACTCCGGATATTATGGGGATGAATTAATGAAACTCAATCATTCTGGTTTAAAAATGCCGATCATTTCTTGATTCGCGTGTTCAGATTTCTCTACAGTTTTCGGTTTACGCTGTTCAGTGAAGTCGCAGTCGACACATTCCACCAGCTCGATATTATTCTCGACCCACCAACGCAGTGTGTCTTGAGTGTTGCAGCTTGGGCAGCTCGCCCCTGCGATAAAGCGTTTTTTCTGTTTCACGTTCATGTCCTTTACTACTTTGGATTCGCTGTTCTTCTATGCTCCACGATGTAAAACTAATAGAGACCGCGTTTATTATTAGGCTGTATTTTTCTTATTACAAAATCATTGACTCTCAGCTCTGGATTATTGCCAATAGTTTCGAGACTGGTGATCATTTTCCATCTCGTGTCCAAAAATCTCTTCGAGCTCTTTACGAGCCTCTTTGGCTCTTTGAGCTAGCTCTGCATCTTCACTATGCTGAGAAAGTAACTCCTTCAGCATACCATTATCCAATTTCCTAAAGTGTGCTTCTGCTCGCTTCGCTTTATAAGGATGCATGCCGAGTTCGGTCAACGTTTGACGACCTAAATCGAGGGCTCCAAGGAAGGTTTCTCGCGAGTAGTTACTCACACCGTGGTTAAGCAATTGATAGGCCTCAACACGGCTTCGAGCACGCGCTAAGATTTTTAAGCGTGGGAAGTGCTGCTTACACAAGTCGACGGTTTTCATGATTTCGTCTGGAGAGTCAGTACACAACACAATAGCTTCGGCTTTGTCTGCCCCCGCAGCTCTTAACAACTCTAAGTGTGTTGAATCGCCGTAAAATACTTTGTAGCCGAACTTTCTAAGGATATGTATTTGGCTGGCATCACTCTCAAGGACTGTGATACGAATCTTGTTGGCATACATTAAGCGGCCAATGATTTGACCAAAACGACCAAAGCCAGCAATGATCACGCGAGGGCTGCGATCCACCACATCTGAAGGCATCGTACTTTCACTGATTTGATTAAGTTGACGAGCGAAAAATTTATCTTGCAGCTTTAACATCAATGGAGTTGTCACCATAGACAAGCTGACAACAACCAATAAGAACGACACTTGTTCGTTACTTAAGAGGCCTTGTGCGCTCGCCGCAGTAAAAATGACAAAGGCAAACTCACCACCTTGGCTAAGAATCATTGCCATTCGGCTACGCGCTTTAGCTTGAGTACCAAAGATACGAGCCAGCACATACAACACCACGCCCTTTAAGACGACCAAAGCAGACACAGCACTAAGTATGACGAATGGGCTTTCCGCTAACAAACCTAAGTTTACCGCCATCCCAACAGAGATAAAGAACAGACCAAGCAGCAGCCCTTTGAAGGGGTCAATCGCAATCTCAAGCTCGTGTCGATATTCACTTTCAGCCAAAAGTACGCCCGCGAGGAAAGTACCTAATGCCATCGACAAGCCAATTTGCTGCATTATGACCGCGATACCAATCACGAGTAATAACGCCGCAATCGTAAACACCTCACGCACACCACTCATGACGATGTACCGAAACAGTGGTCTCAGTAAGAAGTGACCACCAACAAACAAACCGATCACACCACCCAGCATCCACAACATATCAGCCCAACTGCCACCGACATTACCAGCAAGCAGGGGTAACATCGCCAACATTGGAATGACCGCGATATCTTGAAAAAGTAACACCGCAAAGCCTGACTGCCCGGCCTCTTTGCCACCGAGCTCTCGCTCCTCAATAACACGCAAAGCTATCGCAGTTGAAGATAGTGCCAAGCCCATACCTATCACGAGACTCGTTTGCCAACTTAAACCAAACAAACGCACGATAGCGGTAATGATCAAAGTGGTGATCAACACTTGCGCGCCACCCAACCCAAGAATAGGCGCTCTCATTTGCCACAATTTTTTGGGGTTTAGCTCTAAACCAATCAGAAAGAGCAATAATACGACCCCAAGTTCGGAGAAATGCAGAATTGCCTCGACGTCACTGATCAGCCCGAGCCCCCATGGCCCAATCGCCACACCGGCTAACAAATACCCCAACACCGAACCCAAACCAGCTCGCTGTGCAATAGGAACCGCAACGACAGCCGCCGCTAAAAAGATAACGCTACTTTGCAGAAAATCATTAGTCAGGGCCATCATTCGCTCCTGTATCTTGTAGCGGATCTTGCAACCAGTTTCGATAGGCTTCAGCGTGTTGATAACGCGCCATATCCGAAACATTTCGTGCCCAATGTAAAACGAAAGGTGACATCCAGTTCATCTGACACAAAGCAGCGGTTAACTCAAACGGTTGTAAAATCTCTTGCAATGGATATTTATTATAGCCTGCAGCGCCAAATGCCTCTTCTTTACCGCCAGTTGTGATAACACTTCTCCAGTACCTACCTTTAAGCGCACACTGCTCACCAAACGCAAAACCTTTCCCTAACACGCGATCAAACCACTCCTTCAAGAGCGAAGGGCATGAATACATAAATAAAGGGTGTTGAAACACAATCACGTCGTACTCAAGGAGCAATTTACGCTCATAAGGGACATCGATAAAAAAGTCTGGATAGATGGCATAGAGATCATGAACTTTAACATGCCCTAGCGACTCTACCTTTTTAATCATCATTTGATTAGCAATAGAGGTGTGCGGCTCCGGGTGTGCGTAAATTATTAACACCTTTGGCACGGGGTGGTCTGTCGAGGGAGTATTACTCATTCCTTTGAAACATTCCTTTGAGGGCTAAACAGTGGCGAGGCCACAAGAATTTAAAACAAAAGTTATTAATATGTTATTGGCATAATAACGCAAATTGCATTGTGATCGACTTTTATCTGGTTTCAGCCTACTATGCAGGCGTCTGTTCACCTCTAATTTCTATGCTACTTCTATGATTACTTTCTCTGATATTCAATTGCTACGCGGCGGTAAGCCACTACTCGACCAAGCATCTGCGACTCTTCACCCTGGCGACAAGATCGGTTTGGTTGGTAAAAACGGCTGTGGTAAATCCACGCTTTTCGCCTTAATTAAGGATGAATTATCTATTGATGCAGGTTCATTCAGTAAACCCGCTCACTGGGAAATGGCTTGGGTTGCACAAGAAACCCCAGCATTAGAAAGAAAAGCTATTGAGTATGTGATTGATGGTGACAGAGAATATCGTGGCCTTGAAGAGCAATTAGCCAAAGCAGAACAGGCCGACAACGGTACACTAGTAGCAGAAATACACGGAAAAATTGAAACCATTGGTGGTTACACCATCAATTCACGAGCCGCTGAATTACTTGATGGCCTTGGTTTTCGCCAAGAACAAATGACATGGAATCTGACCCAATTTTCGGGTGGTTGGCGTATGCGCTTGAACTTAGCGCAAGCTCTTCTATGTCGTAGTGACTTACTGCTACTCGATGAGCCTACCAACCACTTAGACTTAGACGCTGTGATGTGGTTAGAACGCTGGCTACAAAGCTACCCTGGTACACTGGTTCTTATCTCGCACGATAGAGACTTCTTAGATCCTATCGTCAACCGCATCGTGCATGTTGAAAACCAGCAGCTTAACGAATACACAGGAAACTACTCGTCGTTTGAGACTCAACGTGCTCAGAAACTGATCCTGCAACAAGCAATGTTCCAGAAGCAGCAGAAGCAAATGTCTCACATGCAGAGCTACATTGATCGTTTCCGTTACAAAGCCTCAAAAGCTCGTCAAGCACAAAGCCGCATTAAAGCACTTGAGAAAATGGAACAAGTGCTACCCGCTCAATTTGATAACCCATTCAGCTTTGAATTTAGAGAGCCGGACGCGCTGCCTAACCCAATCATGATGATGGATGAGGTATCGGCGGGCTACGACGACAACCTAATTCTAGAAAAGATTCGCCTTAACCTCGTTCCAGGTAGCCGTATCGGCCTGCTGGGTCGAAATGGTGCGGGTAAATCGACACTGATCAAACTGCTTTCAGGCGAACTAAAACAGCAAGGTGGTGAACTGAACTATTCGCAAGGCGTTAAGTTGGGTTACTTCGCTCAACATCAATTGGAAACGCTGCATCCAGAAGAGACACCACTGCAGCACATGATGCAGATTGCGCCTAAGCACACCGAGCAACAATTGCGAGATTACCTAGGCAGCTTTGGCTTCCAAGGTGAAAAAGCGCTCGATAAAGTGGCTCCATTTTCTGGTGGTGAAAAAGCACGATTGGTATTGGCTCTACTGGTATGGCAAAAGCCAAATCTCTTGTTACTCGATGAGCCAACCAACCACCTTGACCTCGATATGCGTCAAGCGCTGACCTTCGCGCTACAAACGTTTGAAGGCGCGATGGTTATCGTATCGCACGACCGTTACTTACTGCGTGCAACCACCGATGACTTGTACCTAGTACATGACCGTCAGGTTGCGCCGTTTGACGGTGATCTTGACGATTACTATAAATGGCTGACTGAACAGCAAAAAATTGAACGTAAAGAAGCGCAAGCGTTAGCTCCGGCTAAAGACAGCGCGAACAGCGCAGCATCAAAGAAAGAACAAAAACGTAAAGAAGCAGAGTTCAGAAAACTGACCGCGCCTATTCGCAAACAATTGACTCAATTTGAAAAGAAAATGGATAAGTTGACGCTTGATCTTGCAGAAGCTGAACAGCAATTATCTGATACTTCACTTTATGAAGCTGAAAATAAGGCTAAACTGAATAAAGTACTCGCACTGCAAGCGAGCAGTAAATCACAGCTAGAAGAAGTTGAAATGGATTGGATGTCCACTCAAGAAGAACTTGAGCAAATGGAACAGGAAATGGATAGCTTATGAGCCCAGAGCACGCCACGACATCACTAACACTGGAACGACTATGGCAATTTAGCCTTCAGTATTACAGTGTGCGCGGTGTAAAGGATGCGTGCTTAGCTTTGCAAAACCAGTTCCACGGCAACGTCAATCTTCTGCTGCTTCTCAAATGGCTTGATGAGCAGCAATTATCTTTTGCCGAAGAAGAGTGGCATAAAGTACAACAGTGTTTAAGCCGCTCTGAAACTCTTCTTCACAACTATCGTGAGCTACGTAAGCACCTCAAACCTCAGGTTGTCGACTCTCTCTACCGCGAAGCTCTCCAATTTGAGCTACAGCTAGAAAAACAGCAGCAATCCGACCTCGTTGACTGCATTAACTCCCTTAAACTTTTTGCCAGCCAACAATCGTCACTTACCTTTCAATACTGTCGTTTATTAGGGGCAGAAAACCTCTACGACGCTTTTTCTGAACCAGCACCTCAACCCTAACGCGTTTCCTTTCTCTTATCTTCAATCAAGATCCAAGCTTACCTTGGTAGTATCGCTCTTCGTTTTCACACGGGAGTGGCCCGCATGACTGGCAATATGTTTGAAGCTCAATCTCGAAAATATTCAACTAGTTACCTACACCCAGTTTTTGTAGCCCGTATCAGTGAAACTCTTGCGCTTATACCGAGAATCAACCAAGCTCAAATAAAAACGTGGGCGTTTCGCTAAAGGCTCAACACTTTATCAAAGCCTATAAAAGAAGCATGGACTGTTTTTATGACAATATTTACCGCAGCCGCTGGTTTATCTAATCCGCACTTACAAACCTTAGTGCCACGATTTATTAGAAAGCAGGCATTGTTTGCCCCTCAATGGCAAACCTTAGAAACACCCGACGGTGACTTTCTCGATCTTGCTTGGAGCGAATCGCCAGAGGGTGACACCCCAAGTAATGAGGCTCGAAGTAACAAGCCGATATTCGTTCTATTCCATGGCTTAGAGGGAAGCTTTGAAAGCCCTTATGCCAACGGACTGATGAATGCCTTTGCTAAAGATGGTTGGCTATCAGTGATGATGCACTTTAGAGGTTGTAGCGGAAAACCAAATCGCTTGGCTCGCGCATATCACTCAGGTGAAGTCGAAGACGCTCGCTTCTTCCTTAAACACCTTGATAGACAGTTTCCAAATAACCCAAAGGTTGCGGTTGGGATTTCCTTAGGCGGAAACATGCTAGCGAACTATTTGGTTGAATACGCAGATGACCCATTGCTGTCGGCGGCAACGATAGTTTCTGCACCTTTTGATCTTGCCTGTTGTTCAAGCCGCATTGAACGAGGTTTCTCCAAGATCTATAAGAAGTACCTGCTCAATTCACTCAAATCCAATGCGTTGAAAAAGGGTAATCTGCTACAAGATCAACTCGGGATCACCGCTAAAGCGATCAAGAAAATTAATAAACTATACGAGTTTGATGAACGGATTACTGCGCCCTTACACGGATTCAAAAACGCTCAAGACTATTATGCACAGTGCTCCGCTCTTCCTAAGCTCAATCAGATAAAACTACCGACTCAGATCATCCATGCCAAAGACGATCCGTTTATGACAGACGACGTGATTCCAAAGTTCGTGTTGCCTGACAACATCGACTATCGCCTATTTCAAAAAGGCGGCCATGTGGGCTTTATTACTGGCAGTACGCTCAAACCTAGATTTTGGTTGGAAGAAGCATTACCCGCCTACTATGAAAGTCTCCAAGATTCGGCATAATGCCCGGACGTTATAAAAATAAGCTTAGCCTTGGTAAAAAGGGGGGAGTGGTAATGTCACTAGACACACTCATCAACGTACCAATGAACATACTCATGAACATAAAAGAGAGAAGTATTTATGATCATCCCATGGCAAGACATCGCGCCAGAGACACTGGAAAACCTCATCAAAGAGTTCGTACTGCGTGAAGGTACAGACTACGGCGACGTAGAGGTTTCATTACAGAACAAGATTGACCAAGTGAAACATCAATTAGCCTCGGGAGAGGTCAGCATCGTGTTTTCTGAGCTACATGAAACCGTTGATATCCAAGTCATAAAACGCTTCTAGGCTGCGCTTAGAAAGGAGCCGTGTTATAGTAAAAGTCGATTGCTAACAAGTATGTTACTCAAACGACAAGGATTGTCATGTCCGCTAAACATCCAATTATTGCGGTGACGGGTTCATCTGGAGCCGGCACCACCACTACCTCAGAAGCCTTCCGCAAAATGTTCAATATGATGGACGTGAAGGCCGCTTGGGTTGAAGGGGATAGTTTCCATCGCTTTACTCGACCAGAAATGGATGTCGAAATCCGCAAGGCACGCGCGCAAGGTAAGCACATCAGCTACTTTGGTCCACAGGCTAACGATTTTGGCGCATTAGAAGAATTCTTCCATCAGTATGGTAATGAAGGCACCGGTAAAGTACGGAGTTATCTGCACACCTTCGATGAAGCCGTGCCTTACAATCAAATGCCAGGTACCTTTACGCCATGGCAAGAGATCCCTGAAAATTCAAATGTGATGTTCTACGAAGGCCTACACGGCGGTGTAGTAGACGGAGACATCAACGTCTCTAAACATGTCGACCTGCTAATCGGTATGGTGCCAATCGTGAACCTTGAATGGATACAAAAATTCGTTCGTGACACACGCGATCGCGGGCACTCGCGTGAAGCAGTAATGGACTCAATTGTTCGTTCAATGGATGATTATCTTAACTACATTACTCCTCAATTTTCACGTACTCATATCAATTTTCAACGAGTTCCAACCGTAGATACATCCAACCCACTCAACGCCAAAGGGATCCCTAGTTTAGACGAGAGCTTCGTAGTTATACGTTTGCGTGGCATCAAAAACGTCGATTTCCCATACCTTTTGGCAATGATTGATGGCTCATTTATGTCTCGCCACAACACGCTTGTCGTGCCAGGAGGAAAAATGAGTTTTGCTATGGAGCTCATTGTAAGACCAATCCTGCAACAGCTCATCGAAACCGGAAAAATAGGTTAACGGTACAGCATTCTTATTGATTACTTTTCATACCGTGATCATGTGCACAATTTTGCGTAAAAAATCGTAGCTTGGTCACGATTAAAATCAAGAAATAGTACCTGAAAAAGGATACTATTCTTAAACGAAACACAAGATAGCTTGCAGCACTCAACTAGTGCTCTTATCCTAACGAGTCAATCCAGGCTTAGCTAAAATACGGAAAGCAGCAAGCATACCCTGCAGAGGAAGTAAGATATTATGGTTCTAGGTAAACCCCAAACCGATCCAACATTAGAGTGGTTCCTTTCACACTGTCATATTCATAAGTACCCTTCAAAAAGTACTTTGATTCATGCTGGTGAAAAGGCAGAAACCTTGTACTACATTGTGAAAGGTTCTGTGGCAGTTCTTATCAAAGACGAAGAAGGTAAGGAAATGATTCTTTCTTACCTAAACCAAGGCGACTTCATCGGTGAGCTTGGCTTATTCGAAGAAGACCAAGAGCGTACTGCGTGGGTTCGAGCAAAATCTCCTTGTGAAGTTGCTGAGATTTCTTTCAAGAAATTCCGCCAACTTATCCAAGTGAACCCAGACATCCTGATGCGTCTTTCAGCGCAAATGGCAAACCGCCTACAAGTAACTAGCCAAAAAGTTGGTGACTTAGCGTTCCTTGACGTAACCGGTCGTATCGCTCAAACGCTACTAAACCTAGCGAAACAACCCGATGCAATGACTCACCCTGACGGCATGCAAATCAAGATCACTCGTCAAGAAATTGGCCAGATCGTTGGTTGTTCTCGTGAGACAGTAGGTCGTATCTTGAAGATGCTAGAAGAGCAGAACCTAATTTCTGCACACGGTAAAACTATCGTGGTATACGGCACTCGTTAATCTCGATTAGCTGAGCCAAAAATTTGAAAGCCACCAAATGCAAATTTGGTGGCTTTTTTGTTTTTTGAAGATGCGAGAGCATTACGAAATAGAGCTTCGTCCGTTAACCGTTGGTGCTTTCAAAAATCTTGTCAGCCGATGCTGCGACAAACCCGGTATAAAGCTCACCATTAGCCATCGCATAGCGCTTAGCAAACTCATAGAAGCCACCAGGAATCATCTCATTGCCTTCAACAAATGAAACTGGGACTTTATCTGCCATTGTTGATGATTGTTCTAATAAGACCTCTGGAGAGCCTTTAACCTCACCTCCAGACGCATTGATAGTGAATCCCGACTCATTCAGATAGTCATTCACGGCCTGCACTTCATCGAAGTTATTAAGTTGGTTCACACTCACCGTAAAGTGATTTGCACCGTAACCATGAGCCGCTAACCAAGACGCGTATTCACTCTCTTTTGCTAGCACTTGGAAATCTGCGAAGCTCAAACCCCAAAGACGACCACCAAACAAGAATTCATGACCTTGAAGCTGATTTGCATCAACTTGCTCAACCAACTTAGCAACGATCTGTTGCAACTCACTTGAGCACTCTTCTACCTTCAATTCACTAATGAACACTTTCGGCTGTTTTGGATCTGGATGCTCGTAATGCTTAGCAACTAGCTTCTTGCTCTCAAACAGGTAATCGCCACACGCTTTATAACCTAACTCAAGGAAAGGCTTAGCCAGCGTTTCAATTCCCAGCGGAGCTACATTGAAAGTACGCAGTGCAATATGATCATTAATCAGCGCTTCGTCTTCTTTTAGCAACTGGTGTACTTTCTCAGCCGATGGGCACAGCCTGTGAATGTAATCATCCCATAGTGATTTAAATAGTAGATCGGGCGTCATGGTGACTCCTTGTCAGAGATTCTAGCAAGCTAGTAATTTGGATTAGAAAGGGAGAGGCTGAGACACAAAGTCAGCAGCCATCAGCCTGTGACATACTTGTTCTATTATTATCTACCGCCCAATCTAGGTGTCAGGCGTGATGGAAAAGGAAGCGATAACACCACTTCCCTATTTCCAGTTTAACGAATGAGCTTAGTACTCATTAGCCTAAATTACAGCTCAAGACCCGGGCTAAATGTCGCGGGCAATTGAGTTTCGTCACCTTCCATTGAAGCCATAGGATAAGCACAGTAGTCAGCCGCATAGTAAGCACTAGGGCGTAAGTTACCTGAAGCACCCGGACCACCAAATGGTGCATCACCACTGGCGCCTGTTAGCTGACGGTTACGGTTCACAATACCCGCTCGAATATGGTCAACGAAGTATTCCCATTCAGAATCATCTGTTGATACTAAACCAGCAGATAAACCAAAGCGTGTGTCGTTAGCTAACTCAACCGCTTGCTCTAGTGACTGGTAGCGAATTACTTGTAGCAATGGACCGAAGTACTCTTCATCCGGCAGTTCAGCAATGTGGGTAGCATCGATAATACCCGGAGAAACAAACGCCGCTTGACCCGCTTTTGCTTCTACTAGGCTGACACCACCTAGCGATTGCAGATTAGCTTGCGCGTCTAAAATAAACTTAGCTGCTGCTTCAGAGATCTGTGGGCCCATGAATGGTGCTGGTTCAGCGAATGGCTGATCGACACGAATCTTCAAGGTCGCAGCAACGAGCTTATCCAGCAGTTGATCGCCCTTCTCGCCAACAGGAACATATAGACGACGAGCACACGTACAACGTTGACCTGCACTGATGAACGCCGATTGGATAATGGTATAAACCGTCGCATCAACATCACCAAATTGGTCACTGATCACCATAGGGTTATTGCCGCCCATTTCTAGCGCCAGCATCTTGCCCGGTTGACCTGCAAATTGACGATGCAGGATATGACCAGTATTCGCGCTACCTGTGAATAGCACGCCATCAAGACCTTTAGCATCCGCCAGTGCGATGCCAGTCTCTTTAGCGCCTTGCACTAGGTTAATTACGCCAGCAGGGAGACCCGCTTCTTGCCATAGCTTCATTGCGAACTCACCTGTCCAAGGTGTCTGCTCTGAAGGTTTGAACACGACGGTATTTCCCGATAGCAGTGCAGGAACAATATGACCGTTAGGTAGGTGTCCTGGGAAGTTATAAGGACCAAATACCGCCATCACGCCCAGTGGACGATGACGCAGAACGATTTGGTTGCCTGCTGCTTCACGTGAAGCTTCACCGGTACGTTCGTGGTATGCACGGATAGAGATCGCAATTTTGCCTGCCATCGCGCCCGCTTCCGTGCGAGTTTCCCAAATCGGTTTACCCGTCTCTTTTGCGATAATTTGTGCGATTTCTTCGCTGTTCTCTTTCACTTTCTCAGCAAAGTTCAACACGATCGCTTCACGCTCAGAAAAGCTCAGCTTTTTCCAAACCAAGAAGGCTTCACGAGCCGCCGCTACTGCGGATTCAACCTGTGCCGGTGTTGCACTATCACCCTGCCACACTACTTCATTGTTGTATGGGCTTACTGATGTCATGGCATCACCTTGACCAACCACCCATTGTCCTGCTATCCACTGAGTCATACTTCTATCCTTAAAAATCTTCGACAGATAATCACCGCTCTTATTGAGCCAACATGCGAACGAATTCGCCTTCTTTTACTTCAAGAGCGTTTGCTACTTCAGATGATAAAATCACTGTGTCTCTTTCTTGGTCATACGCGCCTTTCGCAGCGACCGCGCGGAAGTTTTCAAACGAGGTATTACCAATTAGAAAATCTTTCGAGCTAGAGTGATCGGCAATTTTTACTTGAGCACGAATCGCATGACGCACTGATTCGATATTTTTTAAATCACATTCAACCGTTGGACCTGCATCAAAGATGTCAACATAGCCACGGTTAGTAAAACCTTCACGTTCAAGTAGCTTAAGTGCCGGACGAGTATTATCGTGCACTTGGCCAATCACAGACTGGGCCTCTTTACTCAATAAGTTTACGTAGATTGGTAACTTTGGCATTAGGTCAGCAATGAAGCCTTTCTTACCAATACCGGTTAGGTAATCTGCAAGTGTAAAATCAATAGAGAAGAAGTGCTCTTGCAGCCACTGCCAGAAAGGTGAATTGCCTTCAGCATCCGATACACCACGCATTTCAGCAAAAATCGTTTTCGAGAAACGCTCCGGGTGTTCAGCCATGATCAAGAAACGACACTTAGACATCAAACGGCCATTCAATCCACCACGGAAATCAGGTCGCAAGAATAGTGTGCAGATCTCACTGCATCCGGTGTAGTTATTACCGAAAGTCAGCAGCTTCACGACATTGTTAACGCCAAGCTTTTGTGATGAGTGAACCACTTTACTGATGTGGTAAGAATAAAACGGTACATCCCAGCCAATCGAAGCTTCGATCCCTGTAGTACCTGCGACTTCTCCAGTTTCGGTATCAAAGCCAACCATTAGGTAGCCTTCGTCACCGGGCTCAGTCACATCTTGTTTGGCAAAGCTGTATTCAGAGTGAGTAATTCGGTTGGTTAACAGTTCTTCATTAACCGGAAGAGACGTAAATCCATGTCCTGACTCAACGGCGCAGGTATGCAGCGAATCGTAGTCAGATAATTTAATTGGGCGAACAACTAGCATCAATATTCCCTCCAGATGCAAAACAGGCCCAAAACCAGAAGCTTGGGCCTTCAGCGAAACGTCATAGGATCGCTCTAATGACGATGATTCCTATGACGCCGCTCAGGCTATACTAGCGTAGCGATTGCTTTGTCTAGTTTTGATAAGCCTTCTTCAATTTCTTGTGTAGTAATAACCAGTGATGGCGTGAAACGAACCACGTTTGCACCCGCAACCAGTACCATCAAGCCTTGTTCACCTGCTGCTACTAATACGTCGCGTGCACGGCCTTGCCACTCTTCATTAAGCGCAGCACCTAGCAATAGACCTTTACCACGAACTTCACTGAAGATTTGGTACTTGTCGTTAATCTTAGCAAGACCATCACGGAACAATGCTTCACGCTCTTTCACGCCTGCTAATACTTCAGGTTGGCTAACCACATCAACAACCGCTTCTGCAACAGCACACGCCAGTGGGTTACCACCGTAAGTAGAACCGTGAGTACCTACTTTCAGGTGCTCTGCTAGCTCTGTGGTCGTTAACATTGCACCGATAGGGAAACCACCACCGAGTGATTTCGCAGTGCTTAGAATATCAGGTGTCACACCTAGGCCTTGGTAAGCGTAAAAATTACCAGTACGACCATTACCCGTTTGCACTTCATCAAAGATAAGCAGTGCATTGTGTTTGTCACACAGTTCACGAACTGTGTTCACGAATTCAGACGTTGGAGAAATGATACCGCCCTCACCTTGCAGAGGTTCCATCATGATTGCACATGTGCGATCTGAGATGTGCGCTTCTAGCGCGGCAATATCATTGTAAGGCAGGTGAGTCACATCGCCCGGTTTAGGACCGAAGCCGTCAGAATAAGCTTCTTGACCACCAACCGTTACAGTAAAGAAAGTACGACCATGGAAACCTTGTTTGAATGCAATGATTTCAGATTTCTCAGGGCCATGAACATCCGCCGCCCAACGACGAGCTAGCTTAAGAGCTGCTTCGTTTGCTTCTGCGCCAGAGTTCGCAAAGAATACTTTTTCTGCAAAACACACATCGGTTAGCTTTTTCGCTAGACGCAGTGCAGGTTCGTTGGTCATCACGTTACTTAGGTGCCAAATCTTGTTTGCTTGCTCAGTAACGGCGTTAACCATTGCTGGGTGACAGTGACCCAAACAGCTCACAGCGATACCACCAGCAAAGTCGATATACTCTCGGCCTTGTTGGTCCCAAACGCGTGCGCCTTCCCCTTTCACTGGGATCATTTCCATTGGGTTATAACAAGGCACCATCACCTCATTAAACAGACTACGTTCTACTTTATTTTCCACTGTCATCGTACATTCCTTCTCGATACCGCAAGCTTCGCAAATAAGCGTATTGGTTTATAAGTGAGACAAAATATTTTGTCCCGTCATAATCCCGCCGCAGCATTATATTTACATTTAATTAACGTTTTCAATAGTAGATTATTCTTTAGCCATCCATGACAGCCAGCTAAATGTCACTACCTATGACTATTTATGCATCAATTAATCTATTTTATGAAGCTTTTTCTACTCAAGCGTATCTCTAACAACAGCAAAGCCTTGCTGGCATTGCGGTATATTGGGTTCGAGACGAAATAAGGCGAATAATATTGCATAGACTAAAAACTTAGCCTAACGAGGGAGAAATGTTATAAAAGGTGATCAGTGTCAGGGAGGGAGGAGCGCTTAAAACACGGATTCAAACACCTAGCGTCTTAGGAAATTAGCCAGAAGTTGGTGTCCCTGATCTGTTTTAATCGATTCAGGGTGGAACTGTACTGCATCAATCGGCAAGGTTTTGTGTTGATAACCCATGATCTCATCCATGCTGCCATCTTCAAATTCCGTCCAAGAAGTAAGTTCAAAGCAGTCGGGTAGCGTGCCATTTTTCACCACTAGGGAATGGTAACGTGTCACAGTCAGAGGGTTATTAAGCCCTTGAAAAACACTCTTACCGTTGTGACGGATTGGAGAGGTTTTACCGTGCATCACTTGTCTGGCTCTCACCACTTCACCACCAAAGGCTTGAGCAATGGCTTGATGACCAAGACACACACCTAAGATCGGCAGCTTACCAACAAAGTGTTCAATGACTTGCAGGGAGATCCCCGCATCATCCGGTGTACAAGGACCTGGTGAGATAACAAGGTGGCTAGGATTCAGTGATTCGATGCCTGCGATATCAATCTCATCGTTGCGTACAACTTTTACAGTTACCCCTAACTCACAGAAATACTGATACAAGTTATAGGTAAAGGAGTCGTAGTTATCGATGATAAGTAACATGGGTCGAAATCGTTTGCTAAATACTAAAGGGTTGGGAGATATAGGGGCGGTATTGTGCAATACCCATGGCGAAAGGCAAGTGGAAACTGCATTTCGCCAATAATTAAGGCCAACCTAAGTTGACCCTAATTGTTTACAGATAGCCTAAAGTTATCTGAATTGGCTTGCTTGTATAGCAAGCCAATCTATTTGTGATTGAGCTACTTACGACGACGCCACATTGCTAAGCCAAATAGTGACATCAGAGCACCGAAGCCAAATGAACCGCCTACTCTTAGCTCAAGAACAGCAGGATCATGATCTGATGAACGGAAGTGATCTTGGTACTTAGGTAGATCGCCTTTGTACTCTTCGTTGTAGTCAAACAACGTCGATTCACCACCATTGATGTGCCAGTCGGTCGCATCAACCACCATGCCCTTCAAGCTCTCGCTGATCAACAGGTGATCCAGCGCGCCCACTTCGTCATTGTATGAATAGCTCCAGCTGTCTGGGTGCTTTTGAGCCACAGCATTAATGTAGCCGTAGTTCTTAGTAATCACCGCACCGCTATCACCAAACTGTTCGACGCCGTCAATGTAAGTGTTACGCGCCGCTTTGATTTGCTTACCGTATTTCTCTTCAGAGTAATCCGTCAGCACCAGCATTGGATCTTCCATGCCGTACGAGTTCATATCACCCAGAATCACTTTATGGCCTTTGATGCCATCAAGCGCTTCACCTAATGCGACCGCAGCTGCCACACGGAAGTTCTCACATGAACCTTGCTTATCGGCATCAACACCACCTTGACCACCCTCTTCAACTGGCGCAGCATCTTCCCAACACTTAGAACCTTTCGATTTAAAGTGGTTAATCGCTACGGTGAGTTTCTCTTTGGTGCCTTTAACTTTAAAGGTTGGTGCTAATGAATCACGCTGGTAGTTCTTACCGTCTTCAATCACCTTACCTGAATCGTCTAACACCTCTGGAGCTTGCTGGCTTGGCATCGCGATAACACGGCTGTCTTTAAGCTTCACTACCTTCTTACGGTAGATAACACCCGTTGTGATTACGTCGGTACCAATCAAGTCCATCTCGTCGGTTACGCCATCTTCATTAGAATCGACAGCGACATACGTATAACGGTCTTTCTTACGTTCAATACGGTTATTCAGTTGATTAACAAGCTGCCCAATGGCAGAGCCTTCACCAAAGCCGTTGTTCTCAATTTCCATCAAGCCAATGATGTCTGCATCTAAGCGAAGAATCGCGTTGACAATCTTCTCTTGCTGCATCTCAAACTCAGTGATGGTGTTCGCACCACGGTTATTACCGTGCTGATTCGCATCACCGCCAAATGGAGAATTAAAGTAGTTCAGTACATTGAAGGTCGCGATACGTAGGTCACCTTCATCCATATCTGGCTTGTCGGTACGCGGATCGTTACGAACGAAGTTTTCAGCAGAAATCTGGTTAGTCGCAATTAAACGGTATTCACCGTAGCTGTAGGTCAGAACACCTTCTAGACCAACAATGGTGTCATCAATGCGGATGTAATCTTCTGTTGAACCATCTTGGTCAATGTCGGTACGGCCAAAGTATGGATAGAAAGGAACTTGTCCGTCACCCGCTTTTTGATCGGTTTCAACGAACAGGCGACGGTCTGCGTTGTCTTCTGTTTGTTGTTTCGCGTCATCAGAACCTGCGGCGAAAAGCTGGTTAGGCTGCATGTTGATACGCTCATGTGCCAACACCATGTTGTTACGACGACCTGCGTAGTCATAACCGAAGGTACGCGTTACACGCATATCAAGTGCTTCGGTTGTTTTCACCAACATGCCTTCGTAGCGTTCAAGCGTTGCCGCGAAGTTCTCGTCACTGTCTAGCGCTTCAATCGCCGTTGCTTCAGGTGCTTGTTGTGTCCACTGCTTTAGCCATTGATTGTTTTCAACTTTAAGTTGAGTGTGGCTGTAGTATTCTTGAACCTTGCCTTTGATACACACCACATCGCCCGCGGCTAGCTCTGAGCTTGACTGGTTAGTATGAATGAATAAGCCTTCAGAGGTGCTTGAGTTGAAGTCATCCTCAAGAGCTTTCAGATAGAAGCCTTTGGTTAGGCCTGTAGTCACTGCACTTACCACACCTTTGACGAAGTATTCATCATCAGTGATATACGGATAGCCATCGATGAACGGCGAGGTTGCACCTTCACCTTGGATCTCTTGAATAGTGGTGAATACCGGATCTGAGCCATCTTGTGTACAAGTGAACGCTTCTGGCAGTTCAACACTGTCTAGTGAACCTAGCCCTTCAATGCTGTCTTTTGGTAGCGATACCCACTGTGAAGCGTCAAACGTCGCCGATGGTGTTTGTGTCGCACGAACCAAAGTGACATCTTTGCCCCAGTCCACATCGCCCATCACACCAATCATATCCAGCACACTTGAGTCTGAATTCAAGATAGCCAGTGGATCGTCTCCATTATGGTTAGCCAGCGAAGCATTTAGAATGTCAGCGACGGCCTTAATCTCATCACTGGCATTGGTATGAGCGACAACAAGCACCTCACCGGGCGCTAAAACGTGGCCATCTAAAGATAAAGTGGCCCCCCATGATCCGTTACCATTCGCTGATTTAGCCAGTGAATAACCATCTAAGTTAATACGGCTATCGCCGTTATTAGCAATCTCAACCGCTTTGTTGTAACTGCCGCCTTCCACATATTGTGAAATAAACAAATCAGCGTGTGCGCTTGTGGTTAACAAGCTACCAATTGCCACTGCTAGCAATGAAGGTTTGTGTAAAAGAGCCATCCGTTTCACCTGAGTTCATTGAGTTATCGTCACTGCCGTCTATGGGCAGTCATGTATTTTGTGGTAACTATCAGGTTTATTTATGAAAGGAATAAGTCAGTTGGCAAGAAAATGAGGAACTTATCACTTTGGAATCATCAATTGTTTGGCACGTTATATATTTCCAACACAAATAGAAACAAGCCTCATTTTATAAAAATTGAGAGTGCTGAATAAGATCATCTGCACAGCATTAAAGCCACGGGTATGCTAGCAAAACACTGCGTAAATTATCAGTTCAAACAAGAGGTTTTCGGGGAAGGTAAATAGAATGGGCATTAAAAAGCCCAAAGTAAACAAAAGCTACTTTGGGCTCAAACTCTCAAGCAAGTTGTTTTAGTTCACCCTATGGGCGAGTAACAAAGCCAACTGCTGCGTACGCTTTTTTCAGTGTCACAGAAGCACGCTCAGACGCTTTTTCAGCCCCCGCTTTCATTACTGCGTCCATGTACGCACGATCAGCACGGATACGGTGGTATTCAGATTGAATCGGCTCAAGCATCTCAACCAATGCTGCACCTACATCTTTCTTAAATGGACCGTACATTTCAACGCCTTGGTATTGCGCTTCGATCTCTGCGAACGTTTTACCCGTCGCTGCAGAGTACAAGCCCATTAGGTTAGAAATACCCGCTTTGTTTTCCCAATCGTGAGCAATACGTGGTGGTGTTTCTGCATCGGTTTGCGCTTTGTTGATCTTCTTGATGATCGACTTAGGCTCTTCTAGCAGAGTAATGACGTTCTTACGGTTGTCGTCTGACTTAGACATCTTCTTTGTCGCATCTTGCAAGCTCATTACACGTGCATTCACTGTTGGAATGTAAGGTTCTGGTACTTGGAAGATTGGCGTTTCAGGACCGTAGATGTTGTTAAAACGAGTTGCGATATCACGCGCTAGCTCTAAGTGTTGTTTCTGGTCGCTACCTACAGGTACTTGGTGAGCACCGTAAAGCAGGATGTCTGCAGCCATCAACACTGGGTAGTCGTATAGGCCTACGTTTACGTCGTTCGAGTGACGCGCAGACTTATCTTTAAACTGAGTCATACGGCTCAGTTCACCCATTTGTGTGTAACAGTTAAGAAGCCAACCAAGTTGAGCATGCTCTGGTACGTGTGACTGAACAAATAGCGTGCTCTTCTTTGGATCAACACCGACAGCAAGACAGATTGCTAGTGCGTCTAGAGTCGCTTCATGCAGTGCTTTCGGGTCTTGGCGAACCGTAATTGCGTGAAGGTCTACAACACAGTATTGGCAATCGTAATCATCTTGCATCTGTTGCCATTGACGTAGAGCACCCAAGTAGTTACCGATACTTAGTTCACCAGATGGTTGAACACCACTCAATACGATGGGCTTGCTCATGGTTTTAATTCCTTTGCTTATTCGCTTGGTTTTTCACTGCGCTTGTTAACTTAGTTTGTTAACTTCGCTTATTCGCCTAGCTTCTTAACTTAAATATAGAAAAGCCGCACAGCTCTTCTGTACGGCTCATCCAGTGTACTCATTGACAAGTATTTTGCTAGTAGGTTCGCTAACTTTTGTCCGCTTTATGCTGAAACTAGAACGACATCTAGTAATTGCGCAATGTTGTCTGCGACATAGTCAGGGTTTGATGCTGAAATTGGCTCACCGTGGTTGTAACCGTAAGTCAGACCAAACGAGTGACAGCCTGCATTCTTAGCGGCTTTGATGTCGTTACTTGAATCGCCAACCATCAGCATCTCTTCTGCCTTCACATTGTGCTTTTCTAGCAACCAGTTCAGCGCCACTGGGTTCGGCTTTTTCTCTGGGAAAGAGTCGCCGCCCAACACATCAACAAAGTACTTATCAATACCGTGTTGCGCCAGAACGTCGGGTACAAATTTCGACGGCTTGTTGGTCACAAGTGCCATGGTGAAGCCCGCTTTATGTAATTCAGCTAACGTATCTTTTACTGAAGGGTAAAGGTGGCTGAGCTTATGGCCGCCCTGCTCGTAGAAATCATCAAACAAGGTGCGCGCTTTCTTTAGCAGATCAGGCGCTAGACTTGGGTCAACCGTCAGGTTGCGGCTGAGTGAGCGTCCGATAAGCACGTCAGCACCATTGCCTACATAATCGCGAACTTGTTCTTCGCTCACTGAAGAGAAACCCAGTTCCTGACAAGCTTGGTCAGCCGCAACCGCCAAATCAGGCACGCTGTCTAACAAGGTTCCATCCAAATCAAAGGCGATCAGTTTTATTGAACTTAATGACATCTTACTTTCCTATTAATTATATTCGTCTTATGTGTTGAGCGATAAGACGTAAAAAAGGGGCCAATGAGCCCCTTAATCTAAATTTTTCTAGTTTAGGTCAACTGACCCTAGTTCTACTTTTATGCGTTAACTTTTGCAAGCTCTGCACGCATCTCATCAATCACTTCTTTGTAATCCGGTTGATTGAAGATAGCCGAACCAGCAACGAACATATCTGCGCCCGCTTCTGCAATTTCACGGATGTTATCAACCTTCACGCCGCCATCAATCTCAAGGCGAATATCACGGCCTGAGTCATCAATCAGCTTACGTACAGCACGCAGCTTATCAAGAGTATGAGGAATGAAAGATTGACCGCCGAAGCCAGGGTTCACAGACATTAGTAGAATCATGTCTACTTTGTCCATGATGTAATCTAGGCAAGACAGTGGTGTTGCTGGGTTAAGAACCACACCTGCTTTACAGCCGTGTTCTTTGATTAGCTGTAGAGTACGATCGACGTGCTCTGATGCTTCAACGTGAAAAGTAATCATTGATGCGCCAGCTTTCGCAAACTCAGGCACGATACTGTCCACTGGCTTAACCATTAGGTGAACATCGATCGGAGCGGTAATACCGTAGTCGCGCAGCGCTTTACAGATAGGCGCGCCAAAAGTCAGGTTAGGTACGTAATGGTTGTCCATCACATCGAAGTGCACAACATCAGCACCCGCTGCGAGTACTTTTTCTACGTCTTCACCAAGACGAGCAAAATCTGCAGACAAAATCGATGGAGCGATTAGAAAATCTTTCATACCAAACCTCTTAAGAGTGAGTAAATTGCGAATGTCACCGCCTTGGTGATATCTCATACACAAATACAAGACTCAGCCCAAGACTATTTGGTGTGCAATTCTACCTAAGCCCCTAAGCAGATCCTAGCAGTTCGAAAGATTAGTTTAAGAAAGTATCCGTTGGTCACTCAATTTAATGAGTTTGGAGGTTATTCTGACGAGTACGATTCCGCTGATGCGTGTTGCTTGTTTTTCTCTTTATGGAAAAGCGCCAGTAACTCATCCACTTTATTACGTCCAGCGCCGTTACGGCTGATAGTGCGCTTCACCTTCACCACATTCAATTCCGCACCATGATATAAGCGACGCGTTAATGTCGTATCGTGATTTGAAATCAAAACAGGAATACCGCGTTCCATCGCTGCTTTTTCAGCAACATCCGCCAGCGCAGCTTGATCATCTAAGCTAAAGCCATTACCTGCGTAAGAGGTAAAGTTAGCCGTATTCGACAGCGGTGCGTATGGAGGATCACAGTAAACCACACAGCCTTTACGGGCGCGGCTAAAGGTTTCATGGTATCCCTCACAGACGAAGGTGGCTTTTTTCGCTTTCTCGGCAAAAAACTCCAACTCAGCTTCTGGGAAGTAAGGTTTTTTGTAAGAACCAAACGGAACGTTAAAACCGCCCTTCTTGTTGTAACGACATAGGCCATTAAAGCCAAATCGGTTCATATACAAGAAAGCCAACGAGCGATACATGACGTTATCTGTACCATTGAACTCAGCTCGAATATCTAGGAAGGCTTCTTTACGGTTGTTCTCAGGGCAGAACCAACGCTTCGCTTCAGTGATGTAGGTTTCAGGATCCGTTTTAAGAAGGTTATATAGATTGATAAGATCGGGATTGATATCTGCCAATAGGTACTGTTCAAAGTCAGTATTCAAAAACACTGAGCCAGCACCGACAAACGGTTCTACCAATTTACGAGCAGGTGGCAGGTGACGTTGGATGTCTTCAACTAGGCCATATTTACCACCAGCCCATTTTAGAAAGGCACGCTGCTTTTTCATTTACTGCTCTATCTATCAACTCAAAAATAAGGCTGCGGAATGTAACATATTTTGAGGCCAAGCTCAGGGTTATTTCGCACGTTCTATTTCTCGATGCACTTGATTCATCGATTTTGCCCAAGGTTCTAACTGCTGAAGTGGTTTTGATAACAGGCTTACCGCGTCTCGTGCCAGTTGAATTGTTGGGTAATCTTGATAAGTGATGATAAACCACTTGGTGTCGTTGCGAAGTGTTGGGTAGATACGAACCTTGTTCTCAAGGTCATACTCCTCAATGAAAGATTGTACATCTTCCAGTGAGGTCATCGCGCTCAACTGCAGAGTATATGCTCGTGGCGAGATAGCTTGTAACTCTTCACGAGCAAAAGAGAAGGTGATCTTTTTAGCCGGCGGTGTTGAGTCAGTTCGTTCTGATTCTTCATCGGCTGTCGACTGTGACTCGGCTTCTACTGAATCAGACTGCGAACTCACAGCAGCATCGGTATTTTCTTCAACGGCCGCATCAAGCGCACTGGTATCGGCACTCTCAGCTTTATCATCAAGCAGAGCATCAACCACGTCAGAGGTGATCACAACGCGCTGCTGATCTTGCTCGGCCTCTCCAACACTGGCGGTGTCTTCAACGACACTCGGTGGCAGAGAAGAGCTGTCATCATCTGCGCCTTGGTAACTCATGTCGGTTGTTGTTTCAGAGTCAACAGCTTCATTGACGCCGGTTTGTTCAGTGCCGCTTTCCACTTCAAAGGTTGGAATAGCCGTCTGTTCAATCGGTGCAATTAGAGATTGCGCTTTATCGTCTGGTGTTGGCTGACTGAACATCCACCAATAACCGCCACCAATTAACAACAGCAACAAGGCCACCACAATCGCGATATTGATCGGTGAACCAATGATTGAGCGAATAATAATCCTTTTTTCCACTTTCAATTCTCCTAAAGCCATTAACTCTCCGGGCAGAGGTCGCGTTTTACTAAACGCACGTCGCACGCGAGTTTCAGACTCATCATCAACATATCGAATCACCAGTGATTCAAAAAAATGTTCAGCTTCTGGTTGCGAAAGATCATCGATCTCGAGATCGATAGGCTTGTGTTGTTGGCCGTAACTCAGACGTGTTAATAGGGTGTCTAGATGACCCGTTTCCGAGAAGAGAACGATATTGATCGTCCACTGAGGGTTTGATTGAGCTTCCAGTACCAACATCCATAATTCGGATACCAATAGCTCAGAGAGACGGTGCGCATCATCAACAACGATAACCACATGACACGGCTCTCCATCCAGTAGCCTTGTTAGGCTATCAGATAAAGAATCATGTTGATTAAACAGGGGGTCAGAAACAATTTGGCTAAGAATAAGTGCGCGGCGTTGTTGATCGTCTTGGCTTGGATGACAAAGTAGTAAACACTGATTTTTTTCTGTCGACCATGCTTCAAGATAACGCTGAGCCAACCAAGAGCGGCCAGAACCAGCTTTGCCAGCGACCGTTACAAGATTTGAGCCAAAGTTAGTCAAAAGCTGTAAGCGCTCTAGCAGCTCAACTTGAGACTCTAACTCTAATACTCTTAATTCATGAGCCAAACTCATTGGGGATCCCTACTGATAAGATCGATCAGTAAAACGCTTCAGTTGCCTAGAGTTTCGCTAGGCAACCTCACAACAAAATTTAAAGGGTACGGCAGAAATCGATCGCTTGTTTGATGATGTCTTGAGGCACATCAGCGACCACTTCAGCAGCACCAATACTTGTTGGCAATACCAAACGTAACTGACCAGACAGTACTTTTTTATCGCGCATCATGTGTTTCATAAAGTCTTCAAAAGACATGCTTTCTGGCGTATGGATTGGCAGTTTCGCATTCTTGAGTATAGAAATAATTCGCTCAAGTTGCTGCTGAGAGATCAGCCCCTGTAATTGAGCAGTTTTCGCTGCCATTACAGTCCCTGACGACACAGCTTCACCATGTAGCCAATTACCATAGCCTAGTTCTGCTTCGATCGCATGACCAAATGTATGACCTAGGTTCAATAACGCTCTGATTCCTGACTCTTTTTCATCTATAGCCACCACTTCAGCCTTAATTGCACAACAACGAGCAATTGCGGTAATCAGTGCCTCTTCATCAAGTTGACAAAGTTTCTCTAAATTCTGTTCCAACCAATCAAAGAAGGCTTCATCGTAAATGATGCCGTATTTGATCACCTCAGCAATACCCGCAGCAAATTCACGCTCTGGAAGCGTAGATAAACAGTTAGTATCGATGATGACAGATTTTGGTTGATAGAAAGCGCCGATCATATTCTTACCAAGGGGATGGTTTACTGCGGTTTTACCACCTACAGAAGAGTCCACTTGAGAAAGAAGTGTCGTTGGAATTTGAATGAAATCAATACCGCGCTGGTAACAAGAAGCAGCAAAACCGACCAAATCACCGATAACTCCACCACCTAAAGCAATCACCACCACATCACGGCTGTAATTTCCTTCAAGCATGTAGCTCATCACTGAATTGAACGTTTCAAGAGTTTTGTGCTGTTCACCATCTGGCAACTCTAAAAGAGAAGTTTGACAGCCGACTTGATCCAATAGCGATAAAATTTTATCGGCATAAAGAGGCGCTACTGTCACATTACTGATAACAACAACTTTCTGTTTGCCTGATAAAAAAGAAAGGTACGCCGGGTCTTCAAATAACCCGGCGCCAATAGAGATAGGGTAGCTACGCTCAGCTAGATTGACCGTAATCCGTTCCATGGGTTTGCTCTCCAAAAAAATGAACTTAACGTTCTTCTAGCATTTTTACGATCTGGTTGGCTACCACTTTTGCACTTTGGTCGTCAGTACGAACTGTGTAGTCCGCCACTTCTTCGTATAGTGCGTTGCGAGATACGGCTAGATCTTCTAGTACATCTCGCGGGTTGTCTGTTTGAAGTAGAGGGCGCTTCTTGTCGCGGTTAGTGCGAGCAAGTTGCTTTTCAATTGTTGTCTCTAGGTATACAACAATGCCTCGTGCAGATAGACGGTTACGGTTTTCTTTGCTCAGCACTGAACCACCGCCTGTCGCAAGAACAATTCCTTGCTCTTCTGTCAGGTCGTTGATTACAGATTCTTCGCGTTTACGGAAACCTTCTTCGCCCTCAACATCAAAAACCCATGCGATGTCTGCGCCAGTGCGCTCTTCGATCACAGTGTCGGAGTCTAAAAACTCCATATGAAGTTGGGAAGCTAGGTGTCTACCAATTGTACTTTTGCCGGCGCCCATTGGGCCAACAAGAAAAATATTGCGTTTCTCAGCCATGTTTTTAGCAGTAATTTACAACGTTAATTCAATGACATCGCCACAAGGTAGGTCAGTACAAGTACTGAAATTAAAAGGCCCGTGGCACCGATTCCTCACAGATAATTCGTGATAAGACCCGAAATTATCAAGGTTAGGTGCCACTAATGCAACTTTATTTTTAATCTAATTGTTCATTACTGAATCACAACTTTCGGTGTAACAAAGATCAACAACTCACTTTTCCCTACATTTTCGTAGCTTCTGCGGAACAAAGCCCCTAATACAGGCAGGTCTCCCAATAGAGGAACTTTATCGACGGTGCTACTCACACTGTGCTGAAATATCCCACCAAGAACAACTGTTTCACCATTATTAACAAGCACTTGCGTGCCAATACGCTGGGTATCAATTGCAACAGCCTCTCCAGTTCCGGTTTTCACCACCTGTCCGGGCCTATCTTGAGTTACGCTCAAATCCAACACCAAACGATTGTCTGGCGTGATCTGCGGCGTCACCTTAAGGCTCAATACCGCTTTCTTAAATGCGACTGACGTTGCACCACTTGAAGATGACTCTAAATAAGGAATTTCAGTACCTTGCTCAATATAAGCGGGCTTTTTATTGGTAGTAATCAAACGTGGACTCGAAATAATTTCAGCTTTTGACTCTTGTTGTAACGCTGATAACTCAAGGTCGAGCAGAGTATCAGAGCCCAGTTTAGCAACCTGAAATGCGATACTCGAAGCATTTGAAGATGTCGCACCTAAATTAACGTTGAGGTACTCATCAATGACGCTATTCCCTCCATTACTATCGTAAGGTGCAATAGACGGGTAGTTGCCTTCGATAGAACCACCAACCGTGAAGCTTCCGTTTGTTGAAGAAGCTCCCCAACGCACTCCTAGCTCATCAAGGTTCCCCTCAGTAACAGTCACGATGCGCGCCTCTATCTGAACTTGCTTCACAGGGACATCTAAAGATTCAATAATGCTTCGTATCACCGCAATGTTTTCCTCCAGTTCACGAATAAGCAATGAATTAGTGCGCTCATCAATAGTAATCGAGCCCCGATCAGACAACATACTCACCGCCCCCTCGCCTCCAATCATGTCGGCAATGTCGGTCGCTTTAGCAAAGTGAATCTTAATAATTTCCGACTTAAGCTCACCCAATTCCTCTTCTAAACGCGACTTCTCTAACGCTTGCTGCTCTCGAAGGTCGAGTTCATCTTTAGGCGCTACCAAAATGACATTGCCATCTACCCGCTTATCTAACCCTTTGACCTGTAATATGATATCCAGAACTTGCTGCCAGGGCACACCATCTAAACGTAAAGTTAGGTTTCCGGTTACTGAATCAGACACGACTAAGTTAAAGTCGTTATAGTCAGCGATAAGCTGCAAGACATTTCGCACTGGAATATCTTGGAAGTTAATCGATATCAGCTTACCCTCTTTCTCGAGTATACTTTTCTCTGTTACCGCTTCTTCTATAGCAGGTTTACTGATCACCACCTCAATAAAACGGCCTTTGAGATTGTATTCGTATTGGTAATCCTTGCTGATTGTCGCTAACAACCGAGTGCTTGGGGCCTCGTTATACACTTCCACGCCTTCAACCAAGGTAGCGAAATCTTTCACATCAAGAAGCTGGAGTTTGTTGTCATCAACATGAGTATTGATCAGCTCTATGCTTAGCCCCTCTTGTGCACGTTGAACATCCACCACAACCGTGCTGGTTGCGAGCTCGATAATTAGGACAGCGTCTTTATTTTTGTTCACCCTAAAATCAATATTTTCTAACTTATTAGGTAAGTCCTCTGCGTGACTGAGCACACTAAAGATCAACATCACAGACACAATCAAGCCTTGTAACCCTTTGTTCATTGACTCATTTATTCCTTTAATCATATTTACATCTCATATCCACATCACGTGACATTGTTTTACTTCAGAGCCAGCTTAACGTTGCGCTTGTGCCAACAACCTAAGCCATCTGGAAGAGTTTCATTAATCAGAACGTGCTGGCTCGTGACTTTAGTAACACGACCGTTATTTAAACCGATAAACTGGCCTTTTTTCACGTTTACTACATTCCCTTTGGGTGTTTGCACTAATCCAAACACGCTTGAGCCACTTCCCATCACGCCTCTTAAACGAAGCTTACTCAGCGGGTATTTCTCTAGCTTGCCATTCCGAGATCGAGCACTAGGTTGCCAACAATTTTTCTTAATTAGAGGCTGATTCTGCACAATGGCTTCCTTAGGAAGTTCAAACGGAGGACGAAAAGCTCGACGTTGATAAGTAGCAGCCGTAAACTCAGCGGCAGGAACAAGCTGTTCCACCTCTTTCCTAGCTTTGGCTTCAACTTGCACCACAAAATCTTCTAACGAATCTTCATTCGCTTTACAGCCCGCAAGCAAAAGCAGTAGTAAGGTTGAACAGAACACTCTATTGGGTTTCATCACTCAACTCCGGCTTAAATTGGTAGGTATACGCTCGCACCCTGAAATGGAGCGTGCTACTTTCTTGGCTGACGCGCTGCCAACTCACATCATTAAAACTAATGATTCGTGGGAGTTTGGCGATGGCTGCAGAGAAGTCTCCAATCGCGTGATAGTCCCCTGTTAGTTCTATATTGAGCGGTAAACGATAGAGAAACCCCTTGTTTTGCTTCTGTCCCCAATCAATACGCGTAAACGTCAACTTATTATCCAACCCAAGCTCATTCACTGAGGCCAACATACTTGCCAACTCTTTTTGTACTGGTAGCTGCTCTAATAGATAATCATAACGACTGGTTAAATCATCCAACTGACTCTGGAGCTTAGGCAAAACCGCCGCCTTATTGGCTTTAATCCGCAAAGTTGTTTTAAGCGTCTGCTCTTGCTGTTTCATCTGCTGAAGTTCATCGTCCAAAGGAGCAATATACAACCAAGTACCCACACCTTGGATAAGTATCATCAAGGCAAAAATGACCAATAGCTGAGGCAATAAAGGCCATTCGGTGATCTCATCGACATCGAGATCTTGCAAGCTCACCCGATTTTGAAAACTAACCATGATTCGCCCCCTTCTCTTTTACATTCTCGGCTGGACTATCTAATGACACAGGGATAAACACAAAAGAGACGTTGAAGGTCTGAAAGTCCTTATTGAAGCGTTTGCGATTATGAATGATAGAGTGCATCTCAACCCCTTTAAGGGAACGGGAGCGTTCTAAGTTATCCAACATCGTTGCCAAACGAGAAGTACTGTCACTGATCCCCTCCATTTCAATTTCCTGACCATTCATTTTTATCTTATCGACATACACGCCTTCAGGGATGAGCTCCGGCATCAGGTTCATAAAATCAGTTGTCTTATTGCGACCGAGCTGTAAGGATTCGACCACGCCAAGTCTAGTAAGAATGGCTTTGTGCTCCTGTTCTGCCACTTTTAACGACTGAATTTTCTGGTCGAGTTGAGCGATATATTGATTGAGATAGTTGAGGCGCGCTTGTTGCTTGGCTTGTTGGTCGTGAAAGTAGTTACCGACCGCCCATTGCCCACCAAGCGCAATGATGACGCCAAGAATGACTAGATGAATAAAACGCTTCTTATACTGAGATCGAATTTCATCGCGCCAAGGCAGCAAGTTAATTTGATGCAACATGCTTTTCTCCCTGCCACTTGAGACCACGCATTGCCATCCCCGCCGCAATACCAAAATGCTGACAATTCAGTGACGATCGGCGTTTCTGGGCCACCTTATTCTCAAACAAAGACATAGGGTTCAGTGACTCACAACTCATCTGAAAATGACGTTCTAATTCCTCAACGACCATTGGTATGCTCGCTCCTTCGCCCATTAGCCAAATCCCTGAGATAGGTTGAAGCGCATTTACCGACGAATAGAGTTGCAGTTGACGCTTGAGCTTTTCAATAAGATTAACAATAAACCGATGTGTATCCTGAGTGGTGCCGAACACGCCTTCCATATCACTTGGACTGCCTGTGCCTAACAGCTCTTGAGTACCAAAGGCGATGTCTTTATAAAAAGGCGCAGAATTCTGCGGGATAACCCCTAACGAGGTTTGATCGATTCCAACGTCCACCAGCAGCCAATTCTTCTTTTCTGGGGACAAATACGAAGCCAATTGCCAAATATTGAGAAGTCCATGTGCTTGGGTATCAACGACGATAGGTTTAAACCCGGCTTTGCTTAATGCATTGGCTCGACTATCCACAACTTCCTTGCGAGTCGCGTACACCTGATAACTACTTGTCGATCCTTTACCAAACCGTTTGTCTTCGAGCTTTACAAAATCTAAACTCAGCTCTTCGATAGGAAAGGGAGATTGATGAGCAAAGGTTTGATAGATAGAAAACTCTTTCTCTCTATCTTCTAACTCACTCTCTATTTGCAGTACTTTGCTGATCACCGTGTTATCTGGTACTGAAATAGCGACGTTACGACTTCCAAAAGGCAGTCCTTTCTTAAGTTCTTTGAGTTTCTTAACAGTTTTCTGATACTCCAAAGTATGGTTAGCTGTAAAAATGTCGTCCGAAATCGGCAGCTCTTTGTATCCCACGATGGCATACAACTCCCCAACGGGTTTTAGTACCACAGCTTTGATACTGTGATGATTTATATCTATACCTGTAATTAATGATGAACCCATTTGACCTAGCTCCTGAAGTGCTGAGCATTTCGTTGATTATCTAGGGGTTGTGATTATTAGTTAAATAAGCGTTAATAAACGAAAGCTAAGTTTTTAACCTAGAGTACAAGGGTTTGCTGCTTGTCAGCCTTAACTAATCAGGGATTATCCGGTGAAGTTCATAAAGAGATTATTCATATTTACATTGACTTGCATGATTCTTGGAGTCAGTACAATTTTTGGGTTTTATTATTACGTAAAACCTGAGCTACCTGATGTTGCCACTCTGCGCGACGTAGAACTCCAAACACCAATGCAAGTCTTCAGTCAAGATGGTAAGTTGATATCTCAATTTGGTGAAAAACGTCGGAATCCAGTCACTTACGACGAGATCCCTCGCCACTTAGTTGAGGCTCTGATTGCCACCGAAGATAGTCGTTTCTACGATCACCCAGGTATTGACCCTATCGGTATTACCCGTGCCGCCATCGTGGTCGCCATGTCGGGCTCTGCAAAGCAAGGGGCGAGTACCATTACTCAACAGCTTGCGCGTAACTTTTTCTTATCTAATGAGAAGAAGATCATGCGTAAGATCAAAGAGATATTCATTGCGATCCACATTGAGCAACTGCTTAGCAAAGAAGAAATCATGGAGCTTTACGTGAACAAGATATTCCTTGGTCACCGTTCATATGGTTTTGGTGCAGCCGCTCGTGTTTACTTTGGTAAAGACCTTCCAGATCTCACCTTGAGTGAACTGGCTACACTTGCTGGTATGCCAAAGGCACCATCAACCATGAACCCTATCTACTCCGTTGAACGTGCGACCAACCGTCGTAATGTTGTATTACGCCGCATGTTGGATGAGCAATACATCACTCAAGAAGAGTACGATGAAGCTAGCAACGAAGAGCTTCTCTCTAAATATCATGGTGCAGAAATAGAAGTCAGCGCTCCGTATGTCGCGGAAGTAGCGCGCGCTTGGATGGTCGAACGCTACGGCGAAGAGGCTTATACATCAGGTATGAAAGTTTACACGACGGTTGATTCAAAACTGCAAAGGGCAGCCAACCAAGCCGCGATTAAAAACCTACTCAACTACGATGAGCGTCACGGTTACCGTGGTGCTGAAAAGGTGCTGTGGCAAACCGAGCAATCGGCTTGGGATCATGAACAAATAGTTCAACACCTTAAGTCTCAACCAACCTATGGTGACTTAGTCCCAGCGGTAGTGATGAGCGTTGATGCGAAAAGTGCACAGGTTTGGGTTAAGAACCAAGGGGAAGGATCGATCGAGTGGCAAGGTATGAACTGGGCACGTAAGTTCCTAACAGACAATCGCCAAGGTCCAGCACCTTCTCAAGCGAAAGAGATACTTGCTGTTGGTGAACAAATTTGGGTTCGACATGAAGCCATAACAGGTGATGAAGTATCTGAAGAACCTAGAGAAGAGTCAGCAGAGGCGAAATCAGAAACGCCTGTAGTATGGCGACTAAGCCAAGTACCTAATGCGAACACTGCTTTTGTTGCAATGAACCCTAACAACGGCGCGGTTTTGTCGATGGTGGGTGGCTTTAACTTCGTGCACAACAAATTTAACCGAGCAACGCAATCTATTCGTCAGGTTGGGTCTGGTATCAAACCATTTATCTATTCAGCAGCGATTAATAAAGGCTTAACGTTGGCATCACTGATCAACGATGCCCCTATCAACCAATGGGATAAGAGCCAAGGTACCGCATGGCGACCAAAAAACTCACCGCCTACCTATGTCGGCCCAACCCGTTTACGCATTGGCCTAGCTCAATCTAAAAACGTGATGGCCGTACGTGTGCTGCGTGAAGTAGGCTTGGATGATACGCGTAACTATCTAACACGCTTCGGTTTTGATATTGATAAAGTGCCTCGCTCTGAAACCATCGCTTTGGGTGCAGGCAGCTTAACGCCAATGAAGGTTGCACAAGGTTACTCAGTATTCGCTAATGGCGGCTATTACGTTGAACCTTTCTACATCAGCCGCATTGAGACACCATTTGGTGAGACTGAATTTGAAGCGACACCGAAAGTGGTTTGTAAGGAAGATTGTCAACAACAGATAACGAGCAATACTATGGCCGATGAGTTTGCTGAGCAAGATGTCGACACTGAAGTAGAATACGCACCTCAAGTTATCTCTGAGCAGAACGCATTCCTAGTACGTGAAATGATGTACAGCAATATTTGGGGTGGCGGCGACTGGAGTCAAGGCACAGGTTGGAATGGTACTGGTTGGCGTGCTCAACCTTTAAAACGTCGTGACATTGGCGGTAAAACAGGTACAACCAATGACTCGAAGGATGCCTGGTATAGCGGCTACGGACCAGGCATGGTTGCGACCGTATGGGTCGGTTTTGATAACCACAACCGTGCTCTAGGTCGTACCAGAGCGAACTCAAACCTTGAAAAAAACCCGATTACAGGTGCCGAAGCTGGAGCGAAAACCGCAGAGCCAGCATGGGTTAAATTTATGGGAACGGCACTCTCGGGCGTACCAGCACAACGCAAAGAACTTCCGAAAAACATAATCCGAGTTCGTATTGACCGTGAAACAGGCTTACTAACTAACAAGTTCGATAGCTCATCAATCTTCGAGTACTTCGAAAAAGGCACAGAGCCAACCGAGTACACCACCGAAGGTTTCAATGATGATATCTACTCAACGTCGTCTGGCGAAGCCGTAGAAGCGCTCTTTTAGCAGTAGAGTTGATAAAAAAAACACCAAGTAAAAGGGCAGATACGATAATTCGTACCTGCCCTTTTTATGCCTGAAAACCGCCTCTTGAGGCATTAAATCTTACTGTTTCTCAAGTTGCGTTCGGATAGTTTCAGCCAGTTGCTCAAAGCGTCCCTTTAACGGAGATCCTGGCCGGTACGCCACGACAATTCTGCGCGAAGGGGTCGGATTCACCGCAGGAACATAGCACACACCATCTTTCTGCTTTTCCTTTGGTACCGATAACTGAGGTAGTAAAGTAATACCCGCCCCTGCTGCGACCATGTTACGCAGCGTTTCTAAGCTAGTCGCTTTGAAACGTTCATCGTCTTTTGCTCCCGCCGCAAAACAGAAGCCCAAAGCTTGATCTCGTAAACAGTGGCCATCGCCCAGCGCAAGTACGGTTCTGCCATTAAGTTGAAGCATATCCACACTGTCTTGCTGAGCCCATTCATGGCCACAAGGCACAGCAAGACTCAGCGGCTCATCATAAACATCAATCTCTTTGAACATCGCCGTTTCATCAACCGCAGCCAATACCAAGCAATCGAGCTTGCCATCTTCCAACTGGCTCACCAATTGATGAGTCTGCGCTTCGTGCAGGTAAAGCTCAAGGTCGGGGAAGCTCTCTTTCAGATGAGGAATTATTTTGGGCAAAATGTACGGGCCCACAGTCGGAATAAAGCCAATATGCATTGGCCCCGTCATTGCTTCACCGTGTCCACTCGCCATATCTTTAAAGGTCTTCACCTCATTGAGAATAGACTTCGCTTGCTCAACAAGTTGTAAGCCTGATTCTGTAAATATCACCTTTCTTGGGCTACGCTCGGTTAACTGAAGGCCAATTTCATCTTCCAGTTTACGTATTTGGCCGCTGAGTGTGGGCTGACTTACAAAGCACGCTTCTGCCGCTTTTCGGAAGTGTTTATGCTCTGCAAGCGCTACCAAGTATTCAAAGTCACGAATGTTCATGAGCAGTCTCTCACCTCAAGTTTTAATAAGAACAAAGGTTTTAATAGAAATATTTAAAATAAATGTTCTTGATAGAATTTACCTATCAAAACCATAACATCAAACGATTAGAGCTATCAAAGAAATTATCTAATAATGGGCTCAACGAAACGAAACAGAGCAAAGAAAAACGTTAAGCTCTGATAGAACAAATTAAAAATACTATTTAAGGAAATCAATATGTTTACATCTAAAGAAGGTCAATCAATCCCTCAAGTAACATTCCCAACTCGTCAAGGTGATGCATGGGTTAACGTAACGACTGAAGAGCTATTCAAAGACAAGACGGTTATCGTATTCAGCCTACCAGGTGCGTTTACGCCAACGTGCTCTTCAAGCCACCTTCCTCGTTACAACGAGCTACACTCTGTATTCAAAGAGAACGGTGTTGATGACATTCTATGTGTTTCAGTAAACGACACATTCGTAATGAATGCTTGGAAAGCAGACCAAGAAGCGGAAAACATCACATTCATCCCAGATGGTAACGGTGATTTCACAGACGGCATGGGCATGCTAGTTGAGAAAAACGACATCGGCTTCGGCAAACGTTCATGGCGCTACAGCATGCTGGTTAAAAACGGCGTGGTAGAAAAAATGTTCATCGAAGAAGACGTACCAGGCGACCCGTTCAAGGTTTCTGATGCAGATACTATGCTTAACTACATTGCTCCTGAGCACAAAGAGCAAGAGTCAATCACAGTATTCACTAAACCAGGCTGCCCTTTCTGTATGAAAGCAAAGCAGAACCTTATCGACAAAGGTCTAAACTACGAAGAAGTCGTGCTAGGTAAAGACGCAACAACCGTAAGCCTACGTGCAATCTCTGGTCGCACTACGGTTCCTCAAGTATTCATCGGTGGCAAACACATCGGTGGCAGCGAAGAGCTGGAAGCTTTCCTAGCTTAATTTTTCTAGCGAGAACTTAGCAATATTGGAGGCACTGGCTAACCTACCCTTTGTAGGTTAGCTACTTACAAGCTCCACTTCTAAAGTTTCAAAAAAGCATTTAGAAAGTTAGGCTGGACAAAGCATATAGCTTCGACTCATTGACTTAAGAGTCACGCTAAACCTAAGAAACAAAATCACAAAACTAACCCACTACGCTGACTCACTTCAAAAATCACTTGAGTTGGAGGGGGTCGTTCAAACTAAATTTAGCCATTGCGAGAAGATTATTATGAAACAAGTCAATGTAGATGTAGCAGTTATCGGGGGCGGTACGGCAGGTCTAGGTTCTTACCGCGCTGCAAAAGCACACACTGACAGTGTTGTGATGATTGAAGGCGGCCCTTACGGCACAACCTGTGCCCGTGTTGGTTGTATGCCATCTAAACTGCTTATTGCAGCTGCAGAAAGCGTACACCACATCGAGAAAGCGCCGGCTTTTGGCGTTCACCCACAAGGTGGTATCGTAGTTAACGGCCGTGAAGTCATGGACCGAGTGAAGTTTGAGCGTGACCGTTTTGTTGGTTTTGTTTTAGAAGGTGTTGATGAAATCCCAGAGCAAGACAAGATCTCTGGCTACGCAAAATTCTTAGATGACAACACGCTACAAATTGATGACCACACAGTTGTGACGGCTAAGCGTATTGTCATCGCGACGGGTTCTCGCCCTGCATACCCTGCAGCTTGGAACGACCTGGGCGACCGTCTAATCATTAATGATGACGTGTTCAACTGGGATGATTTACCAAAATCAGTAGCCGTATTTGGTCCTGGTGTTATTGGTCTTGAGCTTGGTCAGTCACTGCACCGCTTGGGTGTAAAAACAAAACTGTTCGGTTTAGGTGGTCAAGTTGGCCCAGTAACCGACCCAGAGATCATGGCTTATGCAGACAAAGCCTTCAATGAAGAGTTCTACCTGGATGCCGACGTAAAAATCGAAAGCATGAAGCGTATTACTACTGAATCTGATGAAGATCGCGTTGAAATCCAGTTCATCAATAAACAAGGTGAACTAGAAACTAACGTCGTCGAGTATGTACTGGCAGCAACAGGCCGTCGTCCTAATACAGACAAGCTTGGCCTAGAGAACACCTCTCTTGAGCTTGATGAACGTGGTGTGCCAATCGCAGACCATTACACGCTACAAACATCACTACCATCGGTATTTATCGCTGGTGATGCAAGTAACCAACTGCCTCTCCTGCATGAAGCAGCCGACCAAGCACGTATTGCCGGTGACAACGCAGGTCGCTTCCCTGAGATTCGTGCAGGTCTACGTCGTTCTAAAATCTCAGCGGTATTCTCTGATCCACAAATTGCAATGGTTGGTGAAACATACAAAGAGATCACAACACGCTTAGGCACTTGTGGTTGTTTCGCAACAGGAGAAGTGTCTTTCGAGAACCAAGGTCGTTCACGAGTGATGCTACGCAACAAAGGTATTCTGCACGTCTACGGCGAGCAAGGTACAGGCCGTTTCCTTGGTGCTGAGATGATGGGGCCAAACGCAGAACACTTGGCGCATCTATTAGCTTGGGCGCATCAAAACAAGATGACGGTTTCGGAAATGCTAGACATGCCTTTCTACCACCCCGTTATCGAAGAGGGTGTACGAACCGCTCTACGTGACCTCAATGCGAAACTACACCTAGGTCCTCAGATGGTGAAGCACTGTCTAGATTGTGGGCCTGGTTGTTAATCTCGGTGGATTGAAACAGAACGCATAGATTAGATACTAAAAAGGAAAGCCATTGGCTTTCCTTCTTGTCTTTTGGCAACGAGCAAATAACAGATTCCCGATTACGCTCCTTCGTCGCTACCGGGAATGACGTTGATTTATTTATGTAACTAAACCAAAACTAAACTCGTCATTCCAGAACCGAGGGACGAGGTATCTGGAATCTCTTGAAGCCATTGCCTGTCGCTAAATACTTAGCTATTACTTCTCAGCAGCAATCACAGAGATTTCAACAAGTAGCGCTTCGCGAGCCATATCGCCAGTCACACATGCGCGAGCTGGAGCGTGACCTTCTGGAACCCATGCATCCCAAACTGCGTTCATTTCTTGGAAGTCTTTCATGTCTTTCAAGTAAATCGTTGCTGACAGCATGTGCTCTTTGTCGCTGCCTGCTTGCTCAAGTAGGGCTTCCACTTTATCCAACATCGTTTGTGTTTGTTCTGTGATGTCTTTGGTTGCATCAGCGCAAACTTGGCCACATAGGTAGATAGTACCATTGTGTTTAACAATACGGCTCATGCGTTGCTTGGTTTCTTGGCGCTCAATCATCGATCTTCTCTCTCTATGTCACCGTGATCCAATATCTTGTGACGTGGTATTATCAAGGCAACAAGCATAACGCGAATTAAGCCTAAGATGACATGTGTTCATTGCAATAAAAATGAAAAAATCTTCAACAAACTCGGTCGCTGCCAACGTTGTATGAATCAATTGATGGTGTTGTCGATAATAAGCTGGGGAACATGGTGGGTATTTTTCAGAGAAGACCCGAAAACCATCAATGCCATCGCCTTGATGATGGCTGCTTGCGCATTCAGCGGTTTGTTGTCGCTGCATTGGTTCATGAAGTTTGTGGTGCTGCCTTTAAGGAAAAAAAGCGTTAACTAATGTCTTTGGAGGGATAAGTGATAACGGTCAAATATCGATTCAATGACCCGGTAGAGCTTCTATTTAGCGCCCCATCATCATTTCCCAAACAGCAGATAGAAAAAAGCCCCAGAATCAATCGACTCTAGGGCTTTCTTAGAAAATTCTAAGAAAAAGCAGTGGTACTTTAATAGACCGGGCTTTTCTTAGTTTGTTCCCCAAAGAAGACCAGATTTTTGATCTTTTTTTAGGACCTATAAAATCAATGCCTTATGCAACATTTACCTTGGCAATAATCTGTTCTACCAAGTTCACTTCCAACGCCACTTCATCGCACGCATGTTGGCGAGGACACTGATCGCAATCTTTTAGCACCTTCTCAGGTAGCAAAGATTTCGATGTTGGTAAGAAAGCGTGCTTCATAAAGAACTCAGGCGTACGAGTCAGTACAAACACCTTCTTAATGGCCATTTGTCGTGCTTTATCAACCAAATGTTGCACAATTGCCGTACCCTGCCCTTGACCTTGCCAACCCGCTTCAACACCGAGTGAGCGAATTTCAGCTAAGCCTGAATCATAGACATAGAGTGATGCACAGCCCGTCACTTCACCATGATGCTCTGCGACTGCAAACGAGCCAATATCACGCACCAGTTCATTACGAGAACGAGGCAGGTTTTCCCCCATATTGGCCCAATAGGCCACCATGCCTTCCAATGCTTCAATATCGGTCAGACGAGCAGGACGAACCTTGACGATGGAAGTGTCACGCTGTGATAAACGCTTCTCAGCTTGGTCAACCGCGTAAGCCACTTGCTGTGGTGATACACCGCCTAACGCGCTACGTTTTTCAAGACATGATTCAATGGTCAGTATGTCATACACATCCTCTTCAATCACCTCAGAGAACTCTTTCATCTCTGCGATGGTTAAGTCTTCTAATGCGCAGCCTTTAGCAATCGCCGCCACGACCGTCACACCGACAATATGGTGAGCTTCACGGAAAGGAATGCCTTTCGCTACTAGGTAATCAGCCAGTTCAGTGGAGTTAGCGTAGCCTTGTTTCGCCGCTTCAAGCGTACGTTCGCCGTTCACTTTGATGCCGTCAAAACAGAGTGCGGCCATTTCCATACAATCATTCCAAGTGTCTAAAGCGTCGAACAGACCTTCTTTATCTTCTTGCATATCTTTGTTGTACGCCAAAGGCAGTGCTTTCACTGTCATCATCATTGCTGCTAATGAACCGTAAACACGGCCCGTTTTGCCACGGATAAGCTCTAGCGCATCAGGGTTTTTCTTTTGCGGCATCAGAGATGAACCTGACGTCACGGTATCCGCTAACTCGATGAAGTTTGATTCACCAGAGTTGTAGAAAATCATATCTTCTGCAAGACGCGAAAGGTGAAGCATAGAGATAGAAGCAATCGACATCAGCTCCATCACATGGTCACGGTCAGAGACTGAATCTAGAGAGTTACGCGTTGCACGACGGAAACCTAAGTTGTGAGCTAACTCTTCACGGTCCATCGGGTAAGCTGTTCCTGCAAGGGCACCAGAACCCAGCGGACATGTATCTAGACGCTTAATCGCATCATTCAAACGAGAATAGTCACGCTCAAGCATTTCAACGTAAGCCAAGCACCAGTGAGCAAAAGTTACCGGCTGAGCACGTTGCAAGTGAGTGTAGCCAGGAAGCACGGTTTCTTGATGCTGAGAAGCAACGTTGACCATTTGGCTTTGCAGGCGATCCAGTGCCAGTAGCAACTGGTTGCCTTGCTGACGACACCATAGTTTCAGGTCTGTCGCCACTTGGTCATTACGAGAGCGGCCCGTGTGAAGCTTTTTACCCAAATCACCAACCTTGCTGATAAGTTGTTGCTCAACCCAGCTGTGAATATCTTCTGCATCAGAGCGTAGAATCTGTTCAGGATCTTCCATCACCTCAAGTTTTAGCTCATTCAGCGCTAACTCAAGCTTCTGTTGCTCTTCTTCGGTTAATACGTTGACCGACAGTAGAGCTTTAGACCAGGCAATTGAGCCCACAATGTCTTGCTCAGCCAATCGGTAATCAAAACGAAGAGAATCGTTAAAACCTTTGAACCGGGTGTCTGCTGCTTGGGTAAATCTACCGCCCCATAATGCCATTGTGTATCTCCTAATTGCACAGTGCTCACTGTTTTTGCAAATGATAATTCTGATTAAGATTCAGTATTTTTCTGATGGTTTAAACTTACGGCAATTTAAAATGAAAATAAAGTATTAATTCATTATTTCAACATATTTATTCACAAAAAATTCAAGCCATTGATTATTTTCGCGTGGAGAGAGAATTATATGCCATTCAATAGTAAAAACCGAAGCTGAATTATTAGGCGAATTGAAAGCAAAAAGCCCATTCACTAATCAATAGTGAATGGGCTTTGCATAATAATGCCTGTTTACTGACCTTTAATCTTTCATCAAAGGTTAGCTCGCTAACTCAGTATTAGGGTTATTTTTGGCTATTCAGCGCACGGATACGGCTTGATAGCGAGTAAAGGCGGATGAAGCCTTCAGCGTGGCTTTGGTCGTACACTTCATCTTCACCAAAGGTTGCAAACTCTTCTGAATATAAGCTGTTCTCAGAACGCTTCTGAGTCACTGTTGCATGGCCTTTGTAAAGTTTGATCACCACTTCACCATTCACGTCTTGTGCTAGTTCTTCTGTCGCCGCAAGAATTGACTTACATAACGGCGTGAACCAACGACCATCATATACAAGATGAGAAGCTTTAACGCCCAGTTCTTCACGGAATTCGAATGCTGCTTTATCAAGAACCAGTTGCTCTACTGCACGCAGTGCTTCCATCATGATCGTGCCACCTGGGGTTTCGTAACAACCACGAGACTTCATACCAACAAGACGGTTTTCTACGATATCGATACGACCAACACCGTGCTTCGCCCCCTTCTTGTTTAGGTAAACCAGCGCGTTGTATGGTGTCATTGCTTCGCCATCTACCGCTACCACTTCACCTTTTTCAACTTTAAGCGTGACGGTTTCAGATTCGTTTGGCGCCTGCTCTGGATCTACCGTCCAAGCCCAGCAATCTTCATCTGGTGCGTTCCATGTATCTTCAAGAACGCCACCTTCTGTAGAGATGTGCCATGCGTTTGCATCACGCGAGTAAATCTTAGTGAGAGAAGCCGTACAAGGGATGTTACGCTCAGCTAGGTAATCTAGACATTCTTCACGGCTAACTAGATCCCACTCACGCCATGGTGCAATGACGTGTAGGTCTGGTGCTAGTGCTGCGAATGCGCCTTCAAAACGAACTTGGTCATTTCCTTTACCTGTACAGCCGTGACACAGTGCGTCTGCCCCTACTTTACGTGCTACTTCAACCTGTGCTTTCGCAATGATTGGACGAGCCATAGAAGTTCCTAGTAGGTATTTGCCTTCGTAGTAAGCGCCTGTTTTTAGCGTTGGGTAGATGTAATCTGCCACCATCTCTTCTTTAAGGTCAGCGATATAACACTCAGAAGCACCAGAAGCTTTCGCTTTCTCTTCGATACCAATCAACTCTTCGTCGCCTTGACCAACATCCGCGACAAACGCAACCACTTCACAGTCATAGTTCTCTTTTAACCATGGGATGATTACTGATGTGTCTAGACCGCCAGAGTAGGCTACAACAACTTTCTTTACGTTAACTTTGCTCATTTTCTTTCTCCTAGTTTCCATACTGCACATGGCGGTCAGCGTTGGAAATAACTTCATAATTATATGTTTATTTAATTTGTCTAAATTCTTTAAGTAGTCACTCGTCGTGAGCCCTACTGAGGTAAAAACTGTGTTCCTATGCTTTTACCTGAAAACAGTTGTGTTAGCTTTTCTGGATATCGCCAAGTCGCAACTTCGATTGGTCGTCCGAGCTCGTTAGCGGCTTCTAGTGCGGCTTGAACCTTAACGATCATGCCGTCAGTAATCACTTTTCCTGCAATAAGGTCATCGGCTTGTTGTTGATTAAGGCTTGGAATGAGGTGACCTTTGCCATCCAACACACCACTTACATCAGAAAGCAGCACCAGTTCAGCATCAAGTGCGCCAGCAACGGCAACCGCAGCTTGGTCGGCATTGACGTTCATTAGTTGACCTTGGTCAGTCAGACCAATCGAGCTAATGATTGGCAGTGCGCCAACATTAAGAATAGCTTGCAGGACGGTTGAGTCGCCCGGTTCCGCTTTTCCTACTGCACCTAGTTCAGGGTTCAGTTCGCTCACTTTGCATAAACCACCATCTGCTAGACTCAAACCAACGGCATTGATACCGTCTTTAATCGCCTGTCCTTGAAGTAATTTATTCGCCGTACCCGCTAGTGCACCAGCAATCACAGGGATCTGATCATAAGAAGTAACACGTAGCCCCTCTTTCTTTACAGTTTCGAGATTCAGATTATTCATCAAGTCATCAACCAGGTAACCACCGCCGTGAACAATCACGATTGGTCGCTGTGCCTGTTGTTGGTAGTTAGAGATAGCACCAAATAACTTGCTAAGTGTTTCACCACAAGATAGCGCTGCGCCACCTAACTTTATGATTAATGGTTGATTATTAAGGCTCATATCTAGATTCCTTTACACTAATGCAGTCAATGGCGCAAAACCATAACGTAAATTTAAACACTGCATCGCTTGGCTAGATGCACCCTTTAATAAGTTATCGATCGCTGAAACAACGATGATATGCTGTCCCTGAACCTTCCAACCTAAATCGCAGAAAGGTGTCTGTTCTACATCTTGAATTCTTGGCAATGTCTCTTCGAGTAACCTCACCGCAGGTTTACCTTGATAAGCTTGCTTGAAGGCATCTTGTATCTGTTGCTCCGTTACACCTTCAGCCAGTTTCATGGTGATGGTCGCTAAAATGCCACGCTTAAAATTGCCGAGGTGCGGTGTAAAAATTACGTCACGTCCGAGATGAGCAACCATTTCAGGTTGGTGGCGGTGACTGAACACGCCATAAGCCTGCAGACTCACTTCACAGAAGCTGTTAACCATGCTTGCTTTGCGACCGGCACCAGTCACACCACTGGTTGCGTTGATCACTGGCCATTGGGTTTCATCTAATAACTTACTTTCAACTAAAGGCTTAATCGCCAATTGAGAAGCGGTTGGGTAACAACCCGCAACTGCGACCAGTTGAGCTTTTTTAATGTCTTGCTCATTCCACTCAGCTAAACCATAAGCGGCTTTATCAAGCCATTGTTCGTGTTGATGTTCAAAACCGTAAAACTCTTGGTAAAAGTTTTCGCCCTTAACTCTAAAGGCACCGGATAGGTCAAACACTTGGCAATGGTTCTCAAGAAAGATTGGTGCTAGGTCGTGACTGACCTCGTGTGCGGTCGCTAAGAAAATCACATCCGACTGTTTAGCTACTTCTTCCGGATTTGTTAATGGCTGTACTGGCATATCAATCAAGCCAGTTAACTTACCGTGTAGTGCCGCAATAGGTTTACCAGCGTCTACACTATTGGCGGAGACATATAAACCTGATAGCGTGAGATCAGGGTGTCTGTTTATCATTAGAGCCAGTTCTGCTCCTGTGTAGCCGCTTGCGCCAATGATCGTGGTTTTCAACATCTCAACACATCCATTCCAGAGGTAAGTTACATTTCAAATTTGACTATTCATACTTAATTTTTAGCTTTATTTGATTTCTTATGCATTAAATATGATTTAATATGTGTTTTACCGACTTATGGTTTTCCTGTCAATAGTAGAAGTGAAGTTATTATGCAATTACCGAGTTTTCTTGAGGTCTACAAAGGCCTAATTTCCACCGACTCCATTAGCTCAACCGATCCAAGCTGGGATCATGGCAACGAGAAAGTAATCGAAAAAATGGCTCAATGGTTTAAAGACTTAGGCTTTAGAGTTGAAGTCGTGGAAGTCGAGCCCGGCAAGCATAATATGGTCGCTAAGATGGGATCGGGCGAAGGTGGCTTGCTACTCGCAGGACACAGCGACACAGTGCCATTCGATGAAGGACGTTGGAACTTCGACCCTCACGCACTAACAGAACACAACAATCGCTTCTATGGATTAGGCACGGCCGATATGAAAGGCTTTTTCGCTTTCGTTTATGAAGCGGCAAAGAAGATGGATTGGAGCAAACAGACCAAGCCGCTATATGTATTGGCAACCTGTGACGAAGAGACCACCATGTTGGGTGCGCGCCATTTCACTGAAAATGCACCGTTTAAACCGGATTACTGCATTATTGGTGAGCCAACCAGCCTTGTGCCGATTCGTGGTCATAAAGGCCATGTTGCTAATGCTGTGCGAGTAACGGGTAAATCAGGTCACTCTTCTGATCCTGCCTTAGGCATCAATGCTATCGAGATCATGCATGAAGTGTTGTTTGCTTTAATGCAGTTGCGTGACAAATTAGTCAAAGAGTATCACCACCCAGGTTTTGCGATTCCAAGTCCCACGCTAAACCTTGGCCATATTCACGGTGGCGACAGTGCTAACCGTATCTGTGGTTGTTGTGAGCTGCACTACGATGTTCGTCCTTTACCGGGAATCAGCTTAGATGGTTTGGATAACATGCTGCGTAGCGCACTCAAAGAAGTGGAAGCAAAATGGCCGGGCAGAATTGAGATCACGCCTCTGCATGAGCCAATTCCGGGTTACGAGTGCCAACACGACCATCCATTTATCGGCGGTATGGAATCAGTTTGCGAAACTGAATCGCAAACTGTGAACTACTGTACCGAGGCGCCTTTCCTACAAGAGCTGTGTCCAACCTTGGTATTGGGCCCAGGTTCGATTGACCAAGCTCACCAACCGGATGAGTTCTTGAGCTTCGATTTTATCGATCCAACGATTGATGTTCTGAGTAAATCGATCCGTAAATATTGCTTCTAGCTATTACTACCCATTCGATATTTTCCAATAAAAGCCACCTTAAAACGTGGCTTTTATTCTGTTACCCCTGATTTGGATTCAATCTTGTAATTAAATTTCACTTTATTCCGAAGTATTAGAAAATTTACTTCTCCCGCATTTCGAAAGCTAATAATTGCAAACTTAGAATGCTTTATTTGACTAGATACAGCAGTTTTCGCTAGATTGTGTACTTAACAAGGAACAATGGATGTAATTTTTTTACGAGGCAGGATGACAATGAACGAGAAATACGCCGCTCTCAAGAGTAACGTAAGCATGCTGGGACGCTTGCTAGGTAACACAATCCAAGATGCACATGGTGACGTTATCTTAGAGAAAGTGGAAACTATCCGTAAACTTTCCAAATCCGCCCGCGCAGGCAACAAAGCTGACCGTGACAGCCTAGTTGAAGAGATCAAAAACCTGCCGAACGAACAACTCACTCCTGTTGCTCGTGCATTTAACCAATTTCTCAACCTCACCAACATGGCAGAGCAGTACCACACCATCTCTCGTCACTGTGAGGAGCATGTTTGTGAGCCAGACGTGCTGCAATCTCTATTTTCCAAATTAAGCCAAAATAACATCAGTAAGCTAGACGCGGCTCAAGCCGTTCGCGACCTGAACATTGAACTCGTTCTGACTGCGCACCCAACTGAAATCACTCGTCGCACCATGATCAACAAACTGGTTAAGATCAACGAGTGTCTGTCTAAATTAGAGTTAAGCGACCTATCACACAAAGAGCGCGTGAAAACCGAGCGTCGCCTAGAGCAACTTATCGCTCAAGGTTGGCACTCTGATGTGATTCGTCAGCAACGCCCAACACCACTTGATGAAGCTAAGTGGGGCTTTGCAGTTGTTGAAAACTCGCTATGGGAAGCAGTACCTGACTTCCTACGTGAAATGGACGGTCGACTAAAAGGCTACCTGGGTGAAGGCCTGCCAATTGATGCACGCCCAGTGCATTTCTCATCTTGGATGGGTGGTGACCGCGATGGTAACCCATTCGTCACGCACACCATAACTAAAGAAGTACTACGACTTTCTCGCTGGAAAGCCGCTGACCTTTATCTAGCTGACGTAAACGAGCTGATTACTGAACTGTCGATGACTAAGTGTAATGATCAGGTGCGTGAGCTAGCGGGTGATGAACACGAAGCTTACCGCGCGATCCTAAAAAGCCTACGCACCCTGCTTGGAAACACACTAGAAGTCTTAGATGCTGAAATCAAAGATGTAGAAGTCCCCAAGAAAGAAACACTACAGAACATCGACCAACTATGGACGCCGCTTTATGCGTGTTACCAATCACTGCACGAATGTGGCATGGGCGTAATCGCAGACGGTTCTCTACTCGATACCCTGCGTCGCCTAAAAGCATTCGGTGTGCATTTGGTTCGTCTCGATGTTCGTCAAGAAAGTACTCGTCACTCGGATGTACTATCTGAACTGACTCGCTACCTAGGCATTGGTGATTATGACCAGTGGAGTGAGCAAGACAAGATTGCTTTCTTAACCAATGAATTAAGCTCAAAACGCCCACTGCTACCACGCGATTGGGAGCCATCTGAACAGGTTAAAGAAGTTTTAGACACCTGTAAGGTCATTGCCGCTCAACCTCGTGAAGCCTTCGGCGCTTACGTGATTTCTATGGCTCGTACTGCGTCAGATGTACTGGCTGTTCACTTGTTACTACAAGAATGTGGTTGCCCATATCGCATGGATGTATGTCCGTTGTTCGAAACGCTAGACGACTTGAACAACTCAGAAGCCGTAATGAAGCAGCTAATGAGCATCGATTTGTACCGTGGCTTTATCCAGAACCACCAAATGGTGATGATTGGATACTCTGACTCAGCCAAGGATGCTGGCGTAATGTCTGCAGGCTGGGCTCAGTATGATGCGATGGACAAACTGGTTAAGGTTTGTGATGAAGAAGGCATTGAACTGACCCTCTTTCACGGTCGTGGCGGTACAGTCGGTCGTGGTGGTGCGCCAGCACATGCTGCGCTTCTTTCTCAGCCACCCAAGAGCTTAAAAGGCGGTTTACGTGTAACTGAGCAAGGCGAGATGATCCGCTTTAAGCTGGGCTTGCCAGATGTTGCGGTAAACAGCTTCAACCTTTACGCAAGTGCGATTCTAGAAGCGAACCTTCTACCGCCACCAGAGCCTAAACAAGAATGGCGCGACCTAATGGAAGTGCTGTCTCAAGTGTCTTGTGAGGCTTACCGTAAGGTGGTTCGTGGCGAAGAGAAGTTTGTCCCTTACTTCCGTCAAGCGACACCTGAACTAGAGCTAGGCAAACTGCCACTTGGCTCTCGCCCTGCGAAACGTAATCCGAACGGCGGCGTAGAAAGCCTACGTGCGATTCCATGGATTTTCTCTTGGAGCCAAAACCGTTTGGTACTTCCTGCATGGTTAGGCGCTGGTGAAGCGATTCAGTACTCAGTAGACCAAGGCCATCAAGCGCTACTTGAAGAGATGTGTCGCGAATGGCCATTCTTCTCAACCCGCTTGGGTATGTTGGAAATGGTGTACTCGAAGTGCAACATGGAAATCGCTAAGTACTACGACCAACGCCTTGTTGACGAAGAGCTATTACCGTTAGGTGAATTACTGCGTGAACAGCTGCAAAAAGACATCAAAGCAGTGCTGAATGTAGAAAACAACGAAAACTTGATGCAGAGCGACCCTTGGGGACTTGAATCTATACGTCTACGTAACATCTACGTTGAGCCATTGAACATGCTTCAAGCTGAACTACTTTACCGTACTCGTAAGAGTGAAACACCACCAGAAGAGCTAGAAGAAGCGCTCATGGTGACGATTGCAGGCATCGCGGCAGGTATGCGGAACACTGGATAACCAGTCATTAAAACCAAAAAAGGAACAAAAGGTCACTACAAGTGGCCTTTTTATTTTAATAAATCCAATTATTTTAGTTTTTTGTAATTTTTTTGGGTTATTTTGTCCATGTATTCTACTTTATGCTTATTATTTAGATATACTACTGCTCCGCTGCAGAAATACTCCAACATAATAATCTGTAGCAGCTTGGCCAATATACTGGTCGACCTAGGTGATAAACGGCTTTATAAGGTGACATAACCAACGACTAAGTTGGTGCTACTTAAACATAACCAATATAACGTGCCACAAGAAGCACACTTGATGTTTAGGTATTTTGTTTACTGTTTACCATTTGGATCTCAGACATGTCATTACCACACGTAATTCTAACCGTTTTAAGTACACGCGATGCTACTGGTTACGATATCACAAAAGAATTCTCAGCAAGCATTGGTTACTTCTGGAAAGCTAGCCACCAACAAGTTTACCGCGAGCTAAATAAAATGGCTCAAAACGACCAGGTCACTTGTGTGCTTGAACCTCAAGAAGGCAAACCCGATCGTAAGGTTTACTCTATCACTGACGCTGGACGTAGCGCCCTAGGTGAATGGTTTGAACAACCAACTGCACACCCAACCGTTCGTGACGAGTTCTCAGCTAAACTAATGGCTTGTGCTGTACAACCTTGTGACGCATACCGTGTACAACTTGCTGAGTTGGTAGAAGAGTCTCGCAAACTGGTTTCTCATTACAAAGAAATCGAAGCGGCTTACTACGCAACACCATCAACGCTAGACAAGCAAGCTCGCCTAGAACGTCTAACTCTTCGTCGTAACCTACTTCTTCGTGAAGCATGGATAGTGTGGGCTGAAGAGGTACTGTTAGAGCTTGGTACTATCGCTTAAGCTAGAAGCTAGAAGCTAGAAGCTAGAAGCTAGAAGCTAGAAGCTAGA
>NZ_LAUM01000025.1:0-31151 GCF_000972265.1 Vibrio sp. ECSMB14106
AAGTAAAAGGCTTGAACTCTTAGAGTCCAAGCCTTTTTTGTATCTATAGGATTTGAGATTCTATCGCCGATGGCATTTTATCAAGAGCTTCAACTACAGCGTAGCCACTTGTGGACGAACACCTAGCGTATGGCAAAGTGCGTAGGTCATTTCTGCACGGTTTAGTGTATAGAAGTGGAAGTCTTTCACACCTTCACGGCTCAGGGTGCGGACCATATCAATTGCTTGGCTAGCACCAACTAACTGACGAGTCGTTGGATCATCGTCCAAGCCTTCAAATTGCTTCGCCATCCAGCCCGGCACTTTAACGTTGTTCATTGCAGCAAAGCGAGACGCTTGCTTGAAGTTAGAAACTGGCAAGATACCCGGTACTATCTCAACATCAACGCCCGCCGCCACACAGCGATCACGAAAGCGTAGGTAGCTTTCTACATCGAAGAAGAACTGAGTGATGGCACGGTTAGCACCTGCATCTACTTTACGTTTTAGATTAATAAGATCAGATTGAGCGCTTTTTGCTTCAGGGTGAACTTCTGGAAATGCCGCGACTGAGATATCAAAATCATGGCGCGATTTAAGCAGCTCAACCAAATCAGATGCGTACATCTCTGGCGCGCCGCCACCTGCTGGAATGTCACCACGTAGAGCAACAATGCTCTCGATACCATTCGCCCAGTAATCGTCGGCGATTTGAATAAGTTCTTCGCGGCTAGCATCAATGCACGTTAGGTGTGGCGCTGCTACTAGACCCGTTTGGTTTTTGATCTCTTTAATGATTGAGTGGGTACGATCACGTTCACCCGAGTTTGCACCATAGGTTACCGATACAAATTTTGGTTGAAGTGTTTTAAGACGGTGAACAGAGTTCCACAGGGTCTCTTCCATCTTCTCACTGCTTGGTGGAAAAAATTCAAATGACACATTAATGTTGTCAGAAAGCTCTGCGATATTCTGATTTAAAGCGTCGATATGGCCTGCGTGTGTGTATCCCATCTTACTCTCCCTGTGGCAAAAGCAACCACTAAAAACTCAAATCCTTAAACGACGTTTAGACGTCTATATGTCTGTAGAATGTATTGAATACGATTTAATGTCAACAGATCGATTATGAATTTTTTTCAAGTAGATCGTGAGTAAAACTCAAGTCGTTATATGGGTCGCAAAGCAGAAATAAGGTAGAAAAAAGGCTGAAAAAAGGCTGAAAAACACATCGTGCTTTCAGCCTTATCTATCTTAGTGGATAGTATGCTATTTAGACACTAAACCAACCGATCTGAGTATCAGAACAGGCTAGACATTCTGTTCAGGTCAGATTGAATTGCGCCCGCTGTTACTTCACGGCCCGCACCTGGGCCACGAATAACCAATGGATTATCTTTGTACCATTTGCTCTCAATCGCAAAGATGTTATCGCAAGGCAGCAAGTTCGCTAGAGCGTGTTCTCTAGATAGAGCTTCAACGCCTACGGTTGCCTTACCATTCTTCTCTAAACGCGCTACGTAACGCAGAACCTTTTGTTGAGAATGTGCTTTCTCTAAGCGCTCAGCCAACTCTTCGCTCAGCACAGAGGCCTTATCAAAGAAGTCATCCACCGACAGGTCTTGCAGTTCTGCTGGCACCAGTGATTCCACTTTTACGTTTTCAGGTTCAATGTCTAAACCCGATTCACGCGCCAGAATGACCAACTTACGCATCACATCTGACCCATCTAGATCCGCACGAGGATCCGGTTCTGTGAGGCCTTGTTGCCATGCTAAGTCAACCAACTCGCTAAATGGTACTGTGCCATCGAACTGTTGGAACAACCAAGACAGTGTGCCCGAAAAGATACCTGACAACGCAATAATGTCATCGCCACTTTCACGCAGGTCACGTACCGTGTGGTTAATCGGTAAGCCAGCACCAACCGTCGCGTTGTACAACCAATGACGACTGATCTTAGCGAAAGCATCTTTGACTTGATGGTAATACTCACTTGATGCAGAACCTGCGACCTTGTTCGCCGAGATCAGGTGGATACCTTGCTGTGCGATTTGCAGATATTTTGCTGCAAGTACCGGGCTCGCAGTAACATCGAGAACAACCGCTTCGTCATAACCTTGAATAGAACCCAAACGCTCTAACCAGTCGTTACCATTATTGGCAATCGCTTCGTCATCAAAGCACTTACCTACCGAAGTCGCATCAATACCTCGATCGTCGAACCAATAGGTTTGGCTATCAACCACCGCAACCAATTCAAAGTTCATTCCACGACGCTTTTCAAGTTCCGCTTTTTGCTCTGCAAACAGGCTTAACCAGCTTGAACCGATATTGCCTTTGCCACATAAAGCAATCGCAACACGCTTCTGCGCTTGGAAAAGCTGAGAGTGAATACCTTTCACTAGGCTTGATGTTTCACTCTTACGAATTACAGCCACTAAGCTCAAGCCTGAGTTCGCTTCTGAGATGAACTCAACCGGAGAGCTCTTGAGTTGTTGGTAGAAACCGTAGCAATGGTTCGGGTTCTTAGTCACACCCGCGCCAACCGCCGCGATCAGAGAGAAACCCTCTTTAAGCTTAATCTCAGCTTCAATCGCGTGGTCTTGTAGATATTCTAGAGCGCCACCAGCAATCTCTTCGGTGTAAGCAAGGCGCAAGCAGTGTTGATCTGGTTCAAGTTCATAAGCAAGCGGCTCTAGTTGAGCGCGCTTAAGCCCTTCAAGCACTTCACTCTCGAGACGGTCGAAATCATGGCCGTGACCAAACGTCAGTTGCACGATAAGAACGTCATCCAAAGAGGTAATGATTTTTGCACCACGACCAGATGCCAGTACACGCTCAATCTGTGTGGAGCCAGCTTCTGGCTGATAGCTGCAGCGTAAATTTAAATCCATAGCACTTTGAGCCACCGGCTGTAGCGTTCGGCTGTGAAGCACTGGCGCCGCCAGACGAGCTAACTCACTGGCTTCATCAAGGCGAAGCAGAGGCAATAGACACGCATCTGAAACCAGACGAGGGTCAGCGCTGTATACGCCTGCCACATCACTCCAAATCGTCACACGTTCAACTTCAGCCAACGCGCCAATCACGGTAGCTGAGTAATCCGAACCATTCCGACCAAGCAATACCGTTTCACCCTCGCAGTTCTGAGCCATAAAGCCCGTAATCACCACGCGGCAATGTGCATGTTGCGCCAGAGCTTCTTTAATCAGAGGGTAAGAACGTGCGCGGTCGACTTCAGGCTGAGCGCCCACTTCTGCACGTAAAAAAGCACGCGCATCTTGAGCAACTGCTTGTAAGTCATGCTGGCACAACAAAGCAGCTAACAGACGCGAAGACCAAACCTCACCGTGTCCTAACACTTGTGCTTTTTGCGCTTCGCTCAAGGGAGCGGTGAGCTCACCCAAAGCGGTAAACTCTTGTTGAATGGTTGCCGTTAGTTGCGAAGCGGCTTCACCTTCAAGCAGCGCTTCAATCAGCTCAAGCTGGAACTGACGAAGGGTTTGTAGGCATTCATGGGCAATACGGCCATCTTTATCGAGCGCTTCAACAAACTCAATCAAACGGTTGGTTGTTTTACCCGCTGCCGATACAACGACTAAATCAGTTGCTGATGAGTATTCTCTAAGGATGTTAACCACGCGTTGGTAACATTCAGGATTCGCTAAACTGCTGCCACCAAATTTATGTAGCTGGCGAAAGGTTGCCATTATTACCCCTCCCCTTCAGCAATAAAGCGCTGTGTTTTTTCAAATGCTTGCTTGAGGTCATCGATTAGGTCTTCTGCATCTTCAAGGCCAACAGATAGACGCAGTAGTTGCTGAGAAACACCCGCTTCTGCTAATGCTTCTTCACCCATCGCGCGGTGAGTCATCGACGCAGGGTGACAAATCAAGCTTTCAACACCGCCCAGCGATTCCGCCAAAGAAAACAGCTCTAACTTATCAACAAAGTATTTAAGCGCCTCGAATGAGCCCGCAAACTCAAAGCTGAGCATTGAGCCAAAGCCCGATTGCTGTTTCTTCGCGATCTCATGACCCGGATGTTCAGGAAGGCTTGGGTGGTAAATAGTGCCGACGAGATCTTGTTGCTGCAGAGACGCCAGAATCTCACGTGAGCTTTCTTCGTGAACTCGCATACGCGCACCTAGCGTACGAATACCACGTAAAGTCATGTAGCTATCAAATGGTGTGCCGGTCGCACCAATACAGTTGCCCCACCATGCTAGCTCTTCAGCGTGCTCTTCTGTCTTAGTGACCACAACGCCACCAATAACATCTGAGTGTCCATTGATGTATTTAGTGGTTGAGTGGATAACAAAATCAGCACCCAGCTCTAAAGGCTTTTGGAACACAGGTGTCAAAAACGTGTTGTCGACAGCAACCAGAGCACCAACCTCTTTCGCTTTGCGGCAAGTTTCTGCAATATCAACCACGCGAACCAATGGATTCGATGGTGTTTCGATTAAGATCAACTTTGGCTTAAGCGCAATCGCCGCATCCAGTGCCGATTGATCCGATTGATCAACAAACAGAACTTTGAAGTCACCTTTCAGTGAGCGAGTGTTAAACAGACGGTAAGTACCGCCGTAGCAGTCGTGTGGTGCGATAATAAGATCATCGCCGCCTAAGAAAGCAGAAACCCATAAGTTTAGCGCTGAGGTACCACAGTTAGTGACTACCGCACCTTTACCCGATTCAAGCTCAAACAGTGCCGTCTCTAATAAACCTCGATTGGGGTTACCAGAACGAGTGTAATCGTACTTTGGCACTTCACCAAAAGCGGGAAAACCATAATTAGTCGAAAGGTAAATAGGTGGGACAACGGCATGGTGTTGCGTGTCTGACTCGATACCAGTACGTACTGCAATTGTTGCTGGCTTCCGGCTGCTCATAGGTGCTTCCTTACAAGTTTTGCGTCTGAGAATCACAGCTGCTTGTCGGCATTTTTCGGCTGTGTTAGATATATGTAATTCACTTTACTTTCATAAACGTGAGACGTCAATACTTCTAGACGTCCATATGTCTTTGCTTATGGCAGTAAATCCCGCTAAAATCACCACTATTAATTTATTCTAACAACTAAAGTGATGAAGGTACGCAATGGCCGACTGGAATGGTGAATACATAAGCCCATATGCTGAGCATGGAAAGAAAAGCGAACAAGTAAAGAAAATTACAGTTTCTATCCCTCTAAAAGTGTTAAAGGTTCTCACTGACGAGCGTACTCGCCGCCAGATTAATAACCTGCGCCATGCAACAAACAGTGAGCTACTGTGCGAAGCCTTTCTACATGCGTACACAGGCCAACCACTACCAACGGATGAAGATCTCCGTAAAGACCGTCCAGACGATATCCCTACTGAAGTAAAAAGACTGATGACAGAGATGGGGATCGAATTCGAAGCGTTTGACGAATAATAAAAACAACTCAGTACCGCCTTTAATACTGATTCGCTATAGCGGCCCCTATTCATAACATCACTCACTATACTGCTTGCGAGTGGGCTGTGAGTAATAGATATAAAAAAACCGACTCCTGATGAGTCGGTTTTTATTATTCTTGCCCATAGCGAAACCGCTACAGAGAATCCACCACAGCGGGCTATTACGCCATATAGTTAGCTGGCATATCAATACGCGCAACGCCAGATTCAACGGCCGCTTCCGCTACCGCTTTTGCTACTCGAGGAAGCAGACGCGGGTCCATTGGCTTAGGAATGATATAGCCCTTACCAAACTCCAGCGCCGTCTCACCTGCTGCCGCTAATACTTCTGCTGGCACTTCTTCTTTCGCCAGTTCACGAATAGCATGAACCGCCGCCAGTTTCATCTCATCATTAATTTCGCTCGCACGCACATCTAACGCACCACGGAAAATGAATGGGAAACAAAGTACGTTGTTAACTTGGTTCGGGTAATCACTACGGCCCGTACCCATAATAAGGTCTTTTCGAACTTCATGAGCAAGATCTGGTTTGATTTCTGGATCAGGGTTTGAACATGCAAACACAATCGGCTTATCAGCCATTAGTGTTAATGCTTCAGCTGGTAGCAAGTTAGGGCCAGACACACCCAAGAATAGATCCGCATCTTCGATAACATCTTCAAGAGTACGTTTGTCAGTGTTGTTTGCGAATAGTTCTTTGTACTCATTAAGGTCATCACGACGAGTGTGGATTACCCCTTTACGGTCCAGCATGTAGATCTTCTCACGCTGGGCGCCACACTTAATCAGCAGTTCCATACAAGCAACCGCTGCTGCGCCTGCACCTAAACAAACGATCTTACATTCTTCGAGTTTCTTACCTTGAAGTTCAATTGCGTTCAGCATACCAGCTGCTGTTACAATCGCAGTACCGTGTTGGTCATCGTGGAATACTGGTACATCACAACGTTCAATCAGGCGACGTTCAATCTCAAAACAATCTGGTGCTTTGATGTCTTCTAGGTTAATACCACCGAATGTATCTGCGATATTGGCAACGGTATCTACAAACTCATCGATTGTGCGGTGTTTTACTTCAATATCGATAGAATCTAAACCTGCAAAGCGCTTAAACAGTAACGCTTTACCTTCCATTACCGGTTTAGAAGCAATAGGGCCAAGATTTCCAAGACCAAGAATCGCCGTACCGTTAGAGATAACTGCAACCATGTTGCCTTTACCCGTGTATTTATAAACGTTATCGACGTTTTGTGCGATTTCGCGAACAGGTTCAGCCACACCAGGGCTGTATGCTAGTGCTAGATCTTCTGCAGAATCTGCAGGCTTTGTCAGTTCTACGGCAATTTTGCCTGGAATTGGGAGCTCATGATAATCAAGAGCTTGCTGACGAAATTGTTCTTGAGGCGATAACTCTTGAGAGGATTGGTCTTGTCGGCTGTCTTCAGACATAGGTGTAGGTTCCTAGGTTATTATTATTTGGGGGTCTTGTTCATGTTAATGGATGTACTTCAAAGTTCCTAGGTAGTTAAAGCCTCTGTCTCATTAAAAAACGAGATTTAACTACTAATAAGACCAGTGAGCAGTTGAAATTACTATTGTCTGTTGAACTTTCAAGCGAATTTCTAAATAGAAGTAGCGGAACGACCATTGTGGAAAAATTCGGATCAACTACCTATCATTTATATTAATTGCCTACCTATTAAATAGCTAAAAAGCAGAGCAGTATCCATCATTTACTCAAATTATAGGCAACAAAAAAGGACACCTAAGTGTCCTTTTTCATGTCTAAATAGCGAGAATTACTTCTTGCTAGAAAGAGCACCGAAACGCTTGTTAAAGCGATCTACACGGCCGCCTGTATCTACGATACGTTGCTTACCTGTGTAGAATGGGTGACATTTGTCACATACATCTAGGTGAATGCCATCTTTACCTAGAGTAGAGTTGAATTCGAATGTGTTGCCGCAAGAACAAGTTGCTGTTACTGCTTTGTATTCTGGGTGGATTCCAGCTTTCATGGGATAACCTCAAGTAGGCCGTGTCGCTATACGATTCTAAGCCGCACACCACACGTAGTTTAAAAAAAGAAATAAAGACACCGCATCCGTACAAAAAAGTGACGAAGCCATACCTTTAAGGCGCAGTATAGTAATGAATCTATAAGACAGGATCAACCGATTTGATACATTTTTCGCCAATAGTGTCTTTATTTCTTTTGTTAACTGGCATGTTGGTTGAAATTCAAGAGCTCTAGTGACCTTCATTCGTTAACTCACCTCTTTCACCTAAACTGCTCCTCGAATTTAACCGCCTTATCATTTAGACTGTTCGCTCTCCTCAACTCAGTAAAGCCGTCACTTTATGCGTCCAATGATTGCCCGTGTGGCCCTGCCTGTTCCACTCGACAAGCAGTTCGATTACAAGATTCCTAACCACCTCTTTCCGATTATTGGTGGACGAGTTTCTGTGCCTTTTGGACGCCAAACCTTAACCGGTATTGTCACAGCTCTGGTTAACGAATCTGAATTCGAGCTAGACAAACTCAAACCAATTAAAGCCTTATTAGACAATCAGCCTGTTTGGCCGGAATCTGTCTATTCACTGTTAATGTGGTGTAGTCAGTTTTATCAGTACCCTCTTGGCGAAACCTTTGCTAACGCCCTTCCGAGCGCCCTAAGAAAAGGTAAAGCCGCCGACTTCGCGACGCTGGTTGAGTGGCAGTTAACACCATCAGGCAGAGATCAACTGATGCAAGGCTTTGGTCGCGCCGTCAAACAAGCCAAAGTGATGCATATGCTTGAAAATGGCGCGGTTCCTCATCAAGAATTCATTGATGAGGAAGTGGGTAGCGCAGTACTTAAGACACTGGAAGAGAAAGGTTGGATTGAATCGGTAGAGAAAAAACCGCAGCGCAAACCATGGCCAGTTGAACTCGAAAACGAACAAGACAAGCCAAAACTCAATGCAGAGCAAGCCATCGCAATCGCAACAGTCAATAGCCAGACCAACTTTGGCTGCTTTCTATTAGAGGGCGTTACCGGCTCAGGTAAGACAGAAGTCTATCTGAATATGATCAAGCCGATTCTTGACCAGGGTAAACAGGCACTAGTTTTGGTGCCTGAAATTGGCCTCACCCCTCAAACCATTAACCGCTTTAAGCGACGCTTTAATGTGCCTGTTGAGGTTATCCACTCTGGCTTAAACGATTCAGAGCGACTGAATGCGTGGCTCTCGGCACGCGACAATATTGCAGGCATCGTGATAGGTACGCGCTCGGCTCTATTCACGCCTTTCGCTGATTTAGGCATTATCATTGTCGATGAAGAACATGACGCCTCCTATAAACAGCAAGACAGCCTGCGCTACCACGCACGTGATGTCGCCATTATGCGCGCTCATAAAGCGCAGGTTCCGGTCGTTCTTGGGTCAGCAACTCCGGCTTTTGAAACACTGCACAACGCTCAGATAGGCAAATACAGCTACCTTACCCTTACCTCACGTGCAGGTGTCGCATTGCCGACCACTAATAAAGTGTTGGATGTGAAAGGCGAATATCTGGAAAGCGGTTTGTCTGCGTCGTTAATTGCTGAGATGCAAAGACACCTGAAAGCGGGCAACCAAGTGATGTTGTTCCTCAACCGACGCGGGTTCTCTCCGGCATTGATGTGTCACGACTGTGGTTGGACTGCCGAGTGTAAGCGCTGTGATGCTTACTACACATATCACCAATACAGCAATGAAATGCGTTGCCACCACTGTGGTTCACAACACCATATCGTTCACCATTGCCAAGGCTGCGGTTCAGCGAATTTAGTGACAGTGGGTGTCGGTACCGAACAGCTCGAAGCACAACTTGGTCAACTCTTTCCAGAATATAAAACCATTCGTATTGACCGCGACAGCACCCGTCGTAAGGGTAGCTTAGAAAGCGCATTAGAGTCGATTCGTAAGGGTGAATACCAAATTCTTATTGGTACCCAGATGCTGGCTAAAGGTCACCACTTCCCTGACGTGACACTTGTGGCGTTATTGGATGTGGATGGCTCTTTATATAGCAGTGACTTCCGAGCGCCTGAACGCCTTGCTCAGCTCTTTATCCAAGTCGCCGGGCGCGCAGGCCGTGCCAGTAAACCCGGCGAAGTGATCTTACAAACGCACCATCCAGAACATGGTCTGTTACAAGCATTGCTGCACAAAGACTATAACCACTTCGCTCAGACGGCCTTAGCCGAACGTAAACAGGCGATGTTGCCGCCTTACACCTTTATGACTCTGTTTAGAGCAGAAGCGAACGACACGCGCTTAGTGGAAGATTTCTTACGTCAAGTTCGTCATACACTGGAGTCACATCCATTGTTTGACCAATATTGCATGGTGTTAGGACCAACGCCTGCACCATTAGCCAAACGTGCAGGCAAATCTCGCTGGCAACTGATCTTGCAAACCCAAACTCGCTCATTGATGCAGAAGCTATTAATGAGTGCGAAGCCGGCAATTAATATGTTACCCGCTGCGAAAAAAGTTCGTTGGTCACTCGATATTGAGCCGCAAGATTTAAGCTAAACCCACCTGGGTTAAAACTAATGATAAGTTTGTTCACAAATATTTCATATTTCTCGTGAGCAACATCACACTAGTCATGTGATTTTTGTTAATCTAGCCGTAACTTTACACGGATGAAACAAATAGAATATTGCAATAAAAAAAGTGTTAGCAACACTTTCATTATGTCTATTTGATTGTACTAATTATTCACGCCTTAGATACTTAGGCAATAAAGGAACTTAAAGAGGGTTTAATTTATGGCGACAATGAAGGATGTTGCCCAGCTAGCAGGCGTCTCAACCGCAACGGTATCACGTGCATTGATGACCCCAGAGAAAGTCTCAGTTTCTACTCGCAAACGAGTAGAGGCAGCAGTACTTGAAGCTGGATACTCACCCAACACATTAGCTCGAAACTTACGTCGCAACGAATCAAAAACCATCATTACTATCGTTCCTGATATCTGTGACCCTTATTTCGCCGAAATCATTCGTGGTATCGAAGATGCAGCTGTAGAAAATGATTACCTAGTTCTGCTTGGCGACAGTGGTCAACAGAAGAAACGTGAATCATCATTCGTAAACTTGGTGTTCACCAAACAGGCTGATGGCATGCTACTGCTTGGCACCGACCACCCATTTGATGTCAGTAAATCTGAACAGAAGAACTTACCACCTATGGTGATGGCATGTGAGTTTGCACCTGAACTTGAGTTGCCAACGGTACACATCGATAACTTGACGTCTGCATTTGAAGCCGTCAACTACCTAGCTCAGTTAGGTCATAAGCGCATCGCACAAATATCCGGCCCAACCTCCGCCACTCTATGTAAATTCCGCCAGCAAGGCTACCAACAGGCATTGCGCCGGGCTGGTGTATCAATGAACCCAGCTTACAGTACTGTTGGTGATTTTACCTTTGAAGCTGGAACAAAAGCCGTTCGTCAATTATTAGCACTACCGGAACAACCAACCGCAATTTTCTGTCATAACGATTCAATGGCAATTGGCGCTATTCAAGAAGCAAAAAAATTAGGTTTACGTGTTCCTCAAGATCTCTCCATTGTTGGTTTTGATGACATCCAATTCGCTCAATACTGCGATCCACCACTAACGACCATTTCTCAGCCTCGTTACGAAATCGGACGCCAAGCGATGCTGATGATGCTCGACCTACTTAAAGGTAACGATGTTCAAACAGGTTCACGCCTACTTGAAGCTAAACTCGTGGTTCGTGGCAGTACAGCGCCACCTCGAATTTAGGCAAGGTAAATACCCAAACAAACCTGCGGCACATTTTGATGTGCCGCTTCAATTTCTGCACTATTATCCTCACGCAATCTGGATTACCATGAGAGCAGAACTATCAACTATTGAATTGTCTTGTGGCTAATAGAGATTATGTAAAGCGCGGTCGTGGCACAAAAAAAACGACCAACAAACAAGCCCCTCGCCGTAAACCTTGGCGCAGTGGTCTTTTGGCGATCCTCCTTGCTGGTGGTTTTGGTTACGGTCTTTACTTATTAAGTAATGATCCTGAGCCACCAGCGCCAGCTCCTGTGGTGAACAAGTCAAAACCTAAGCCAGCAAAAGTAATTCCGCCTCCTCCAACAGAGAAATGGGACTACGTCGAAACGCTGCCAAGTCGCGAGATTGAAATTAAAGCCAAAGAGCAACAGATCTCGAAGATCCCTTACATCATGCAATGTGGCGCTTACAAAACCTCAGCACAGGCAGAAACACGTAAGTTGGACATTGCCTTCCAAGGTATCTCGAGTGAGATCCGCAAGAAAGATGGCAGTAGCTGGTACCGTGTGGTTCTAGGACCTTACAAATTTAAGCGTGATGCCGAACGAGATCGCCACAAACTACAACGCGCAAAAATAGAACCTTGTGCTATTTGGAAAGACACCGAGTAGTGATAAGCGATAGCGCAGTTGTGTAACAACTAGAGTGACAGCAAAGACAAACATCGAAAGCCTCCCATTGTGGAGGTTTTCTTTTATTTAGTCCCTTGAACCAATTTTCCTTACAACTTCCACTGATAAGTTGCTCGACATCACTCATGGTTCCTTGAATTATCCGAGTGTCATCCTCATATACTTTTTATACCCAAGGATAAGAATATAAAGAGGCCCTACTCGTGACTACCATAGTATCTGTACGTCGTAATAATAAAGTCGTCATCGCGGGTGATGGACAAGTATCTCTAGGCAATACAGTAATGAAGGGCAATGCCCGCAAAGTACGTCGCCTATACAACAACAAAGTACTGGCAGGTTTCGCTGGCGGTACGGCTGATGCTTTCACGCTATTCGAAAAATTTGAAAGCAAACTGCAAATGCACCAAGGTCACCTAACCAAAGCGGCCGTTGAGCTGGCAAAGGATTGGCGTAGCGACCGTGCTCTACGTAAATTAGAAGCACTGCTTGCCGTAGCGGATGAAACCGCTTCACTGATCATCACTGGTAATGGTGACGTCGTTCAACCTGAGAATGACCTGATTGCGATTGGCTCAGGTGGTAACTTCGCTCAAGCAGCGGCAACTGCCCTACTAGAAAATACTGATTTAGATGCACGTGAAATCGCAGAAAAGTCGCTGAGCATTGCTGGCGATATCTGTGTCTTCACCAACCATCAACACACTGTTGAAGAGCTAGATAGCACCGTTGAACTGCCAAAACCAGAATAACGACCTCCTCTATCCATAATGTTGTATTCAACAGTGATTAAAGAATTAAGGAAAAACCATGTCTGAGATGACTCCTCGCGAAATCGTTCATGAACTCAATCGCCACATTATTGGTCAAGATAACGCTAAGCGTTCAGTAGCCATTGCATTACGTAACCGCTGGCGTCGTATGCAGCTTGAAGAAAGCCTGCGTGTTGAAGTTTCGCCAAAAAACATCCTGATGATTGGCCCAACGGGTGTGGGTAAAACTGAAATAGCTCGTCGTCTAGCAAAACTCGCGAACGCGCCTTTCATCAAAGTGGAAGCAACCAAATTCACCGAAGTGGGTTATGTTGGTAAAGAAGTTGAAACCATCATCCGCGATCTAACCGATGTTGCGATCAAGATGACACATCAACAAGCGATGGAAAAAGTGCAATACCGCGCTGAAGAGCAAGCCGAAGAACGTATTCTTGATGCTCTTCTGCCGCCTGCTCGTGATGCTTGGGGCCAGAACGAGCAATCAACTGAAGACACAACGTCTTCGAATACTCGCCAGATTTTCCGCAAAAAACTGCGCGAAGGTAAGATGGATGACAAAGAGATTGAAATTGATGTCGCAGCACCACAGATGGGTGTTGAAATCATGGCTCCTCCTGGCATGGAAGAGATGACAAACCAGTTACAAGGTATGTTCCAAAACCTAGCTGGCGACACCAAGAAAAAGCGCAAGATTAAAATCAAGGATGCATTCAAAGCACTAACTGAAGAAGAAGCCGCTAAGCTTGTGAACCAAGAAGAGCTAAAAGAGAATGCGATCTTCAACGCTGAAAACAACGGTATCGTATTCATCGATGAGATCGACAAAATTTGTAAGCGTGGCGACAGTTCAGGCCCAGATGTATCTCGTGAAGGTGTTCAACGTGATCTACTGCCTCTTATCGAAGGCAGCACAGTTTCAACCAAGCACGGTATGGTTAAAACTGATCACATCCTGTTTATCACGTCTGGTGCATTTCAAGTATCGAAGCCATCAGATTTAATTCCTGAACTGCAAGGTCGTTTGCCAATCCGCGTAGAGCTGGAAGCACTATCAGCGAACGACTTTAAACGTATCCTGACTGAGCCAAAAGCGTCTCTAACAGAGCAATACATTGCTCTAATGAAAACAGAAGACGTCAGCATTGAATTCACTGAAGATGGCATCAACCAAATTGCAGACGCAGCATGGCGTGTGAACGAAACCACTGAAAACATCGGAGCACGTCGTCTACACACAGTAATGGAGCGCTTAATGGATGAGATTTCATTCGACGCAACGGACAGAGCCGGCAGCAAGCTAGTGATTGACGAAGCTTACGTAACATCAAAGTTAGGTGAGTTCGTGGAAGACGAAGATCTAAGCCGCTTCATTCTGTAGCACATTAAACTCCAACTTATTGCTCTATCTCAAAGAAATAGCAGCTAATAGACGAATTCAAGGCCCACTATAAAGTGGGCTTTTTATTACCTAAAAAATGGGCGTATACTCGAATTACAGTATGACACGATATACCTACCACTAGCGTACTAACGACAAAAGTGCACTTACAATGAAAATAGACTTACGATGAAACAATCTTTACTGATCTGGCTTGATGCCGCGCGACCAAAAACTCTGCCTCTCGCACTCGTCTCCATTCTTACAGGAAGTAGTTTGGCGTTCGCTAGCAATCATTTTTCTTTATCGATAGCGCTGCTGGCTTTTTTAACCGCCACTCTATTACAGATTCTATCGAACCTAGCCAACGACTATGGCGATGCCGTCAAAGGCACCGACAACGAGAAGCGTTTAGGCCCAATACGCGCGATGCAGTCTGGTACAGTCAACGCGAAGACCATGAAGCAAGCTATCATCCTCAACATCGTATTTACGGTAATAGCTGGGTTGGTTCTTATTTTTTATGCACTAAGCTCGATTGAGAGTATCTTGTCGTTCATCGCTCTTGGTGTTCTGGCGATTGCGGCTGCTATTGCATACACAGTTGGTAACAAGCCCTATGGTTATATCGGCCTTGGCGACTTATCAGTGTTTATCTTTTTTGGATTGCTAGGCGTGTCTGGAACGTACTTCTTGCATACTGGCCACGTTGAGCCTAGCCTATTTCTTCCCGCTTTAGGTTGTGGGTTAATGGCAGTGGCAGTTCTCAATATCAACAACATGCGTGATATCGAAAACGATAGCGAATGTGGTAAGCGCACTATGGCCGTTCGCTTAGGGCAGCGCAAAGCCAAGCACTACCATTTCTTGTTACTTGGTTTCGCCCTTGCATCTTTCGCGCTATACCTACTGATTCAGGAGAAACCCGTTTGGATTAGCCTGCCATTCTTGTTCAGTATCATTGTTGTTTACAAGCATGGTAAAGCCGTATGGAAAACCGATAAACCAGCTCAGATTGCACCAATGATGCCCGTTATTGTGAAATGCTCCCTGGTCACTAACTTATTGTTTGCAGGGGTTGTCGTAGCTCAAACTCTATTGAGTTAATTGAGACTAATCATTGCAAAGGGATCAGGCACCGATATACTCAAAGTAAGTTCATTGTTCAAAAGGTAAACGAATGGAATACAACACTTCAGCACTGTGCGACATCTACATAGATCAAGTTGATGTCGTGGAGCCAATGTTCAGCAACTTCGGTGGACGAGCATCCTTCGCAGGACAGGTCACAACATTAAAGTGTTTTGAAGACAACGCTTTGATTCGCTCTGTATTGGAGCAAGATGGGTTAGGTCGAGTGCTGCTAATCGATGGTGGTGGCTCATTACGAAAAGCGCTGATCGATGCTGAAATAGCCCTGCTTGCCGAAGACAATGAGTGGGAAGGGATTGTGGTTTATGGCTGTGTACGTGAAGTCGATGAACTAGAAGATATGAATCTCGGCATTCAGGCCTTAGCGTCCATTCCTGTCGGAGCTAGCCAAGAGAGCATTGGTGAGGTTGATGTTCCAGTCAATTTTGGCAGCGTGACTTTTTTACCTGAAGATTACCTTTACGCGGATAACACAGGCATCATTCTCTCTGCTGAGCCGTTAGATGTTGAACTCGACCTTGATGTCGAAGAAGAATCAGATTAAGTACTCGAACAAAGCTCCAGCCAATTAGAACAACGAACGAAAACGCCCGCTACTCAGTAGCGGGCGTTTTTTTAATCTGAAGAGTCAATTACTCAACGTCATCCATTTTACCTAGAAGGTTACGGATGCGATCTTGCCATGCTGAATGCTCTTCCTGCATTTGCTGAGTTTTTTGCTCTAGCTCGTGACGGCTTGCTTTTAGCTCACCAGCTTCTGTCGCTAGTGCTTGTTTCTCTTCTTTAAGCTCTTCCACTTCCATTTGAAGAAGTGCAATTGTATCTACTGCTGTTTGAATTTTTGCTTCTAGCTGCTCTAGTACTTCAAAAGACATTCTGGCCTACCTTTAGTTATCCATTTAATGGTGAAGGTTCACTCCACTTATTTCCCCATTCTACTCAGCAGAGCAAGGATAAACACTCAATATATTCGATAATTTGCACCATTCGATGAAAAAAACAGCGCTTTTTACCGAATATTGACGCGAATGATTATCTCCACATCCACAGGCTGATTATTTTGATAAAGATTTATTGTTTTCTACTGCAAATTGATCGAGAGCAATCCCCAAAAACAAAAAGGCAAACGTTTCCTTTTGGATATGGTAAAATCCGCCGCAAAATTTATCTTCCCTCCCCCTTTAAAAGTTTTGGAGTTCGCATGAAACGCGATTTAGCAATGTCATTCTCTCGTGTCACTGAAGGTGCAGCACTAGCTGGTTACAAATGGCTTGGCCGTGGCGATAAAAACGCTGCTGATGGCGCTGCTGTAGAAGTAATGCGTAGTCTACTAAACAAAACCGAAATCAACGGTGAGATTGTTATTGGTGAAGGTGAAATTGATGATGCACCTATGCTCTACATCGGGGAGCAAGTAGGTGTGGGCGGTGATGCTGTCGACATTGCCGTTGACCCAATTGAAGGAACACGCATGACAGCAATGGGCCAATCAAACGCATTGGCTGTATTGGCGGCAGGCGAAAAAGGCAGCTTTCTTAAAGCGCCTGATATGTACATGGAAAAGTTAGTTGTAGGCCCTGGCGCTAAAGGCGTGATTGACCTAGCACGACCACTAAAAGAAAACCTAGAAAACGTAGCGAAAGCGCTGGATAAAACGCTGGATACATTAGTTGTAACGACACTGGCTAAGCCACGTCACGATCAAGTCATCGCCGACATGCAAGCAATGGGCGTTCGCGTATTCGCAGTACCAGACGGTGATGTTGCTGCTTCTATCCTCACTTGTATGCCAGACAGCGAAGTAGACGTCATGTACTGCATCGGTGGCGCACCTGAAGGTGTCGTTTCTGCGGCGGTTATTCGCGCACTAGATGGTGACATGCACGGTCGTCTTCTCCCTCGTCACGAGGTGAAAGGCGATACCGCAGAAAACCGTAAGCACGGTGAGCTTGAGCTAGAACGTTGCGCTGAAATGGGCGTAACAGCGGGTATAGTGTTGAAGATGGAAGACATGGCGCGCAGCGACAACGTAGTATTCTCAGCAACCGGCATCACCAAAGGTGATTTGCTAGAAGGCATTACTCGTACAGGTAATATCGCAACCACAGAAACACTACTTATACGTGGTCGCTGCCGTACGATTCGTCGCATCAAATCAATTCACTACCTAGAGCGTAAAGACCCTGAAGTAATCGATCACATCCTGTAAACCTAAGTTAAACAGAACAACAAAGGCTGATACCACGTATCAGCCTTTTGTTTTATTGGCCAGTGCCAAACACACCATATGCTAGCAATAGCGTGAACGGCGGCCAATATAGTAAATGGTTTGCTTTATAAACACCTTGCCTCATAATAGTAAGGTTCATAAGGTAGGGATAATATGAAAACAAGCGACAAAATCTTACAAACCATTAAGCGCCAAGGAGCGGTAACCGCGAAGCAACTGTCAGAAGAATTTGACATGACGACAATGGGGGCAAGGCAACATCTGCAAAGCCTGGAAGATGACGGTATTCTTGCGTTTCATGACGTTAAAGTAAAAGTGGGACGTCCTACCCGCCATTGGTCACTGACTCAACAAGGCCATAGCCAATTCTCAGACCGACACGGTGAGCTGACGATTCAAGTGATTGATGCCGTAGAGAACCTATTTGGCCAAGAGGGGCTAGCTAAGGTTGCAGCCGAGCGTGAACAACACACTTTAAAGCAGTATCAAACCGCTCTATCTGGCTGTGATAACCTGATCAGTAAACTTGAAAAGCTCACTCAACTTCGTGAAGAAGAAGGTTACATGGCAGAGCTTCAAGAGCATGACGATCATTACATCTTGATAGAGAACCACTGCCCTATATGTAAGGCTGCGACTCGTTGCCCTAGCTTATGCCAGTCAGAACTCAATGTTTTCACCGAACTGCTCAAAGACGAGTGCCATGTAAGCCGTACTGAACACATTATTGCTGGCGAGCGACGTTGCACTTACACCCTAACACCCACACCTTCATCGTAATGCTCAGTGCTTAAGCTTCGCGCCAAATCACTGGTCTCGTCTCAATATTGAGAAAACCACAATAGAACAAAATTTGTACAGAATTCTTTCTTAAGCTTAAAGCATATGAAACATACTTAATGCTAAGGAAGGAATGATGGCACATCCACAACCCGACCAAAAACTGCCACCCTTTGATGAACTGGTCCAACTCGCGAAAAGCGATCCTAAAGCATTCAATCAATTCAAACACGAGATGTGTGAGCAAATGATCTGTTCTGCCTCTCAAGTGATGCAAAACAGGCTTCGAGCTCAGCAAAGTCACATCGATTTAGTCGTTAGCCGCTGCAAAAACCCTCACCATACCAATGTTGTACTGATGCAAGAGCTACGCTGTCAGGTCTGTAAATTTCAAGATGCGCTTCAAGGCCGCTGTGGTTTTGAAGAGCCTAAATCTGAAAATGTGGTGCCTTTTAGGCCGAACACAGAACCAAAAATGTATTAAAAAATCATTACTCCAACGCCCAAGCATCAGTAACAAAATATTAGAGACCAAAAACAAAAAAAAGGGGAGCATAATGCTCCCTTCTTATATTCATTCAATTATTATACTGGATCTTCACCGTAATCATTACGACCTTCAGTTCCCTTAAGCAATCCACATTCAATCAAAATCCATAACCCACACACTAATGCTGCAGCGGTAGCCACCATATGAATTGGCGATACCGACTCTGTCGTGGTTGCTGCCATTGGCGAGGCTAAACGTCCCAGAACGAGAGGCACATTTAACAATAGCCAATAGTTCGACTTATTACGGTCATGCCAACGCTTAGCCGTTACCGCAAGATCTGGAATAACCAGCAGCAGTAAGAAGATTGGCAGCAGGATATAAGTGTATGCGGGGAACAAAACCGAGATACCGGAAGCAAAACCAGTAATCGCCACATAATAGAAAATATTCCACATCCAATAAGTCTTACGACCAATTCTCCCCTTGAAAGAGAGCAGTAAATCTTTCATCGACATCTTAAAATACTCAAAAATTAATACGCTACCAAAAAGTTAGCAGCAAATAGTTAGTTAATCACTTTCTGAAAGCAATCTTTATCCATATCTCTAATGTTCACCGTAAGGCTACGGATATGGCTTGCCTGTTCTTGTAGGGCTTGCATTAGCAAACGTGACAACTCTCTTTTCTGTCCTTCGGTACGTCCTGAAAGTAACTCGAAGCTGATGTGAATAAAATCCACACTGTCCTCTTCGTCACCGACTAGCCAGTTATGACAACGCAGTGAACGCGACTTCACAGAAGGCACATCAAACAAGCCACAGTTTAATGCAACTTGATGAAGATCTTCTAGTAAACCTTGGATATTCACTCGCTCGTCCACTGAATTTGAGTACTCTAAAACTAGATTCGGCATTATTACTTCCTATTGTTAACGCAATCGTTTGTCTCTTAATAGCAACTAACGGTGAAAAATCCGAGAAGTTAGCTATTATTCTGTCTGCCGGATCACTGATATATGCTCAAAATCTACTCTTACCATTGAGTAAGATCCAAGAAAGTCATGACCACAGTCATGATCTGTTGATATTAATCTGTTATATTATTTCGTAATAAAGTTTACTTTTTTACATTCGATTTATTTAAATACTTTGGAGATATTCCTATGCGTCATCCTGTAGTTATGGGTAACTGGAAACTAAACGGCAGCAAAGAAATGGTTGTTGATCTACTAAACGGTCTTAACGCTGAACTTGAAGGCGTAACAGGCGTAGACGTAGCAGTTGCTCCACCAGCACTTTTCGTTGATCTAGCAGAGCGTACGCTTACTGAAGCGGGCAGCGCGATCATCCTAGGTGCTCAAAACTCTGACCTAAACAACAGCGGTGCATTCACTGGCGACATGTCTCCAGCGATGCTTAAAGAGTTCGGCGCATCTCACATCATCATCGGTCACTCTGAGCGCCGTGAATACCACAACGAATCAGACGAATTTGTAGCTAAGAAATTCGCATTCCTAAAAGAGAACGGCCTAACTCCAGTTCTTTGTATCGGTGAATCTGAAGCACAAAACGAAGCAGGCGAAACGGTTGCTGTATGTGCTCGTCAACTTGACGCTGTTATCAACACTCAAGGTGTTGAAGCTCTTGAAGGCGCTATCATCGCTTACGAACCAATCTGGGCTATCGGTACTGGTAAAGCAGCTACAGCTGAAGATGCACAACGCATCCACGCTCAAATCCGTGCACACATCGCAGAGAAATCTGAAGACGTTGCTAAGAAAGTTGTAATCCAATACGGTGGTTCTGTTAAACCAGACAACGCAGCAGCTTACTTCGCGCAACCAGACATCGATGGTGCTCTAGTTGGCGGCGCAGCTCTAGACGCGAAAAGCTTCGCAGCTATCGCTAAAGCAGCAGCGGAAGCAAAAGCTTAATTTAAACTTCACCGTTTAGATTAAATGCAAGGTCAACTTAGGTTGGCCTTTTTTATTGCCTATCGTTTGGGGTTCAAGCTTCAAACTCAAATGACAGGCACAAAAAAACCGCTAATAAATCAGCGGTTTTTAAAATCTTTAAGTTAACGCTAAGCGTACTTAGAACAACTCTTCGGCTACGCGGAACAGCTCAGAACGGTCGGGGTTCTGCATATTCTCGATACAATCGATGATGTCATGGTGAACAAGTTCTTCTTTCTCGATACCAACACAACGGCCACCGTGACCTTCTTGAAGAAGGTGAACAGCGTAGTTGCCCATACGAGAAGCCAGTACACGGTCAAATGCAGTAGGACGACCACCACGCTGTATATGGCCAAGAACCGTTGCACGAGTCTCACGACCTGTTGCCGTTTCGATCTCCTTCGCTAGCTCGTTCGCATCCATCATTAGCTCGGTTAGAGCGATGATTGCGTGCTTCTTACCTTTAGCAATGCCATCTTGAATGTTGCTAATTAATTGATCTTTATTGAGACCAGTCTCAGGCGTAATAATGTACTCACAACCACCCGCGATCGCAGACATAAGCGTAAGGTCACCACAGTGACGGCCCATAATCTCGACAATAGAGATACGTTGGTGGGAAGAAGAAGTGTCTCGCAGACGGTCGATTGAATCGATAACCGTGTTAAGCGCAGTTAGGTAGCCAACAGTGTAATCAGTGCCTGCGATATCATTATCGATAGTACCTGGAAGACCGATACATGGGTAACCCATTTCAGTCAGTTTTTTAGCTCCCATATAAGAGCCATCGCCACCAATAACAACCAGTGCTTCGATACCGTGCTTCTTAAGGTTCTCGATGCCTTTCTCGCGAACTTTAACATCTTTGAATTCAGGGAAACGTGCAGAACCAAGGAAAGTTCCGCCACGGTTGATTACGTCAGATACGCTTGAACGGTCAAGCTTTTCGATACGGTCTTCAACAAGGCCTTGGTAGCCATCGTGAATGCCGTAAACTTCAATGCCAACTGATAGCGCGGTACGAACTACACCGCGAATTGCTGCGTTCATGCCTGGAGCGTCACCACCACTGGTCAAAACACCGATCTTCTTAATCATGCTCACCCTCGATTTTTGGGAATCTATTATTCAATTCTTTTGCTTGCTGATCGTATATCAACAAGATTTTAAATCTATATTTGTGCTTTATGTTACATTTCCTCAATAGGAATAGCACTTAAATCGCGTAAATTTATGTAACATTTCTACTTCTGTAAGAGTATTACAGTTTTAACCAATAACTTTGTTGATTCACATCAGAATCAACATTAATTGTTATGCGGTGGTTTTTGTATCACCAAAGAATTAGCAATTTTTACTCACTTTAGTTCAAAAGCCACACACTTACCATTTGCTCTCTATTTTTCCGGTCTATTACCAAGAATGAAATTTCTGCTGCTTCTCGGGGCCAAATACGACCGAATATGGGTCTTGATGAATTAATACATCAGCATCAGGAAACACGGAGATAAGCTTATCCTCTACTTCGTCAGAAATGCGATGCGCTTCAATAAGTGGGATATTATCTTCAAGCTCTAAATGCAATTGAATGAATCGAATCGGCCCTGAACGGCGCGTTCTTAGCTGGTGCACACCGAGTACGCCTTCCACACTCAACGATGTTTCTTTTATCTGTTCCAGTTCTTCATCGGGCAGCTTCCTATCCAGTAAAGATTGAATGGCTTCCATCGCCATTTGATAAGCACTATAAAGAATGTAGATACCGATACCAATCGCGAACACCGAATCCGCTTGCCCAATACCAAACCAGCTCAATGCCAGCGCCAACATAATGGCCGCATTCATGTAGAGATCAGACTGATAGTGCAGTGAATCGGCTGCAATAGCTTGGCTACCAGTTTTTTTCACCACGTGCTTTTGAAATCTGACTAAACCGTAGGTCATCACTATTGCGAACAAGCTGACATAGATACCGATTTCCGGGGAATTCAATTCGTGTGGCCTAAAAAAGCGTTCAATACCATTAAGAATAAGGAAGCAGGCCGAGCCCGAAATAAACATCGCTTGTGCTAATGCGGCAAGAGATTCTGCTTTACCATGACCAAAGGTATGTTCTTTGTCAGCGGGCTGTAGAGAGTAACGAACCACAATAAGATTGACGACAGAAGCGGCGATATCCAGCATCGAATCCACCACCGAAGCCAACAGACTCACTGAACCTGTCACCCACCACGCTGCGACTTTCACTATCAATAAAACAGTAGCGATGGTGGTGGCTGCCCAAGCGGCGAGCGTAACTAAACGTGCGTATTCTTGTTTCATAATTTGGCTATAAAGTGACTGATAGCACAAAGTATAACCTGCAAACAATCAATTGAATATGACAGCTAGGATGTAAAACATTCATTTTTAGGGATCAAAAAAAGCGACACTTGGCCGCTTCTTTCTCAATACTTTCATTCAATCCGGCTTTTTCAAGCCATGAATTACTTGTTTTTATTCATGCGTTTTTCCATTTTGTCAGCACACTTAGTCATGCGCTCTTGTTGGATTTCTTTCAGTTGCGTTTTTTGCTCAGCCGTTAGCACACTCATCATTTCGTGTTGCTTCTTCAGCATTACCACGCGACGCTCAGTTTGCTTTCCAACCATTTCGCTTGCTAAGTCGTTCGCTGCAGCTTCATCGAAGTTGTCAGCCAATACCAAGGCTTGAACTTTTTCGTGGTGCGCTTTCATTTGCGCCACTCTATCGGCTTTGTTGCCAACGCGTTTTGCTTTCATCTCTGCACGATTTGCTTCTCGCATCTCTTTCAATTCTGTTTTTTGTGCGTCAGTGAGATCGAGTTGGCGCATCACTTTCTTATCGAAGCCGCCGCATTTGCCGTGCATGCCTTTGTGGTCGCCTTTATCGCCGCCACCGTATGCATACGCAGTGGTTGCACCGAACATAAGTGGAAGTACCGCCGCTACTAGTACAAGTTTCTTAGTCATTTTCATAATTTTTGCCTCAATTCGGTATAATAAGTTATGTGTTACGTCTGTTTGTTAGCGCTTAGATATAGATTAGTTCCTCCCTCGTAAAGTGACGTTTAGAAAGCGTAAAGAATCGTAAAGAGTGAAAGCTGGCGAATAATTAGCAGTATTATTAACCTAACTAACCGATTAAGGCTCCCTGATGGCGAACATTCTTCTGATTGATGACGACACCGAATTAACCTGTTTACTTAAAGATATTCTGAGCTTTGAGGGCTTTACAGTTTCCGAAGCCAATGATGGCTATACGGGGCTTGAGGCTATCAATGAGGAGATTGATCTAATCCTTTTGGATGTAATGATGCCACGCCTTAATGGTATGGAAACACTAAAGAAGCTGAGAGAAAATTGGGAAACACCCGTGCTGATGCTGACCGCAAAAGGCGAAGAAATCGATCGTGTGATTGGCCTTGAACTTGGAGCTGATGATTATTTACCAAAACCATTCAGTGACCGAGAGCTGCTCGCGCGTATTCGAGCCATTCTGCGCCGAACACAAACCAACACCGCGCCTAAGACAGCCAGTGACACCATTCAATACCAAGACATCGAGATCTTCCCAGGCAAACAAGAAGCCTACTGCAATGGTCAAATCATCGACCTTACAACCACAGAGTTCGTCTTACTTAGCCATTTAATCCAGAATCCGGGGCAAGTGATCACCAAAGAAGCCTTGAGCTTAGATGTATTGGGTAAAAGACTCGCCGCTTTTGATCGCGCGATTGATATGCATATCTCTAATCTACGTAAGAAGATTCCAGAGCGCCACGACGGTAAATCTCGTATCAAAACTTTACGCGGCCGTGGCTATTTATTGATAGAGGAAGATTAATGCGCATACCTAAAATCACCAGCTTATATGGGCGTATCTTTGCTATCTTTTGGTTCACCATGTTATTGGTGCTTTTATCGGTCCTATCGCTTCCCCATTTAGACCCTAGAGTTGCGCGTGATGTCCCTGAAGAACACTTCACGAAACTTAGCCGTATTGCAAAAAGTATCGAAAAGCGATTCGCCAAAGAAAATAACTTGGGCAAGATTGTCTTCCAATTGGAAGGCCCACCACGCAGCCGGAAAGACACACGCCCTCGCATCTACTTAACCGATCTTGAAGGCTCGGTGTTAACAACTAAAAAGCATTCAGATTACAAAGTAAAAGCCATTCGTAACTTCGTGACGACAATTGATAACCCTAAAGTGCCAAAACAAAAGCTGTATGGACATTACATGGTAGCAGGCCCAATACCAGTCGCACTTGCCGGTGAGGACCTGATGATGTATATCGGAGTTAAGTGGGATCAGCCACCGCCGTTCTTGTTACGCCTATTTGATAGACCTCTACAACTTTTACTTGCCGTCATGTTAGCGAGTACCCCGCTATTACTTTGGTTAGCTTGGGCATTGAGTCAACCTGCTCGCAGACTAGAACGCGCCGCAAAACGTGTAGCGAGAGGACAATTTGAGGTCGACCCTCAATTAGAAAAAGGCACCTCAGAATTCAGACAAGCTGGTGAAAGCTTTAACCAAATGGTCGAAGCGGTGAACCAGATGATCTCAGGGCAACAGCGTCTGCTCTCTGATATCTCACACGAGCTCCGCTCACCACTGACCCGCCTACGCATGGCAAATGCATTGGCGATTCGTAAACAAGGTGAGAGCCAAGAACTCGAGCGTATCGATACCGAAGCGCAACGTTTAGAACAGATGATCAGTGAACTACTTACGTTATCTCGTATGCAGGTCAACAGCCATATTACTCGTGAGGTTCAGCCCATCTCGAGCTTATGGGAAGAAATTATAAAAGACGCACAGTTTGAAGCCGAACAGATGGGGAAACAGCTGACGTTTTCGGAGATCCCAGAGCGTTCTATCTCAGGTAACCCCAAGCTATTGATGAGTGCGTTAGACAATATTACACGTAACGCAATCTATTACGGTAAGGACCGCGTCGATGTGCAATTCAGTGTTCAACAAGATCTACTCACAATTTGTGTAAATGATAACGGTGATGGCGTGCCTGAAGATGAGTTAGATTCTATTTTCAGGCCTTTCTATCGTGTTTCAACCGCCCGTGATCGTAACTCTGGCGGTACAGGCCTTGGGTTAACCATTACTGAAAGTGCAATTCGCCAACACAGCGGCACCATCACCGCCAGCCGCAGCCAGTTAGGTGGATTACAACTCGAAATCACTCTACCTATCTTACCGGTGTAATACCCCCACAAAGATCGCAGTTGATAATGATTGTTATTATCATTATGGTAAATCCTCTAATTACAGAGGATTTACCATGTTGCACACTTTTCCTGCTCTACCCTACGCTTACGATGCTCTAGAACCTTACATTGATGCTAAAACGATGGAAGTGCATTACAGCAAGCACCACAAAACCTATTACGATAAGTTTGTTAATGCTATCGCTGGTAGTGAACTAGAACAGCAATCACTGACCGAGATCTTCGCTAATATCTCGCAGCATAGCCCTGCCGTTCGTAACAATGGTGGCGGCTACTACAACCATATTTTGTATTGGAACTGTATGTCTCAAGACGGCGGTGGTGAACCGGCTGGCGAACTTGGCGGCGCTATCAAGAACACATTCGGAGATTTCGAAACATTCCAAGAACAGTTCGCTCAAGCGGCGATCAATACCTTCGGGTCAGGCTTTGCTTGGTTAGTGGTAGAAGAGGGACAACTAAAGATCATCTCGACCTCAAACCAAGATAACCCTTGGATGGATACCATCGCCAGCAACGGGGAACCAATTCTTGCACTGGATGTTTGGGAACACGCCTACTACATCAGTTACCAAAACCGTCGCCCTGATTACATCAACGCATGGTGGAATGTGGTGAATTGGAATGCGGTTGCTGAAAACTACGCACAAGCACTCGCAAATCAAGCGTAAGCGAATGGTGGTGAACTGTACTCACTCAGCTTGCCACCGTATACTCTGGCTATCTTTGATTATTCTTGTGAGCCAACATGTTTGATATCGCTCTATACGAACCTGAAATTGCACCCAATACGGGTAACATCATCCGCCTATGTGCTAATTGTGGCGCGAACTTACACTTAATTGAACCGCTTGGTTTTGATTTTGAAGAGAAAAAAGTACGCCGCGCTGGTTTGGATTATCACGACCTAGCGCGAGTTAAACGCCACAAGAACCTAGAAGCCTTTCTTGAGTATCTAGAGAATGAACGTGAAGGTGACTTCCGTATCTTTGCTTGCACAACCAAAACCACAGGTCACCACGTGGATGCGAAATTCCAACAAGGTGATGTGTTGATGTTTGGCCCAGAAACACGCGGCCTGCCCGCTGAGTTCATTGAAAGCATGCCAATGGATCAACGCATTCGTATCCCAATGATGCCAGACGCGCGTAGCCTAAACCTGTCTAACGCGGTTGCTATCATTGCATTTGAAGCATGGCGACAAATGGGCTTTGAAGGCGCGGTATAACCGAACGCTCACTTGTCTGTTGTCAATAATAGCTAACACGCAATAAAAAAGGCTCTTACCGTTATCTCTTTCTTGCGAAGGATAAAGGTCAGAGCCTTTTCTGTTTTCCCTCTATATAAAGAGAGACCAAATTAATATAAAGAGAGACCAAATTAATTAGTTTAAGCGGTTACGATCATTGTCGTCGTCTTTCTTCTCAAACTCACCTTCAAAGGTGTTGCCTTCTTTTGATTGATCAGATGGATCGCGATTGAATGGGTCTTGTCCAAATGGGCTCTGGCCAAAACCAGCCTGTCCACCCGCATGGAAACCACCAGACACATTGGTAACCACCATTTTTTCCATCATTTTCTTGGCAATTATTGCTCTTGGTGCTGGCAGCAATACCAGCATGCCGAGTGCGTCCGTCATAAAGCCCGGAGTCAGCAGCAATACGCCTGCAACCGCAAGCATCACGCCTTCAAGAATCTGTTGTGCTGGCATTTCACCTTGCTGTAATCGACCTTGAACAGACATTAATGTCTGTATACCTTGGCTACGAACCAGCGATGCACCCGCAAATGCAGTAATCAAAACCAACGCAATAGTTGGCCACAATCCTAAGAAGCCACCAACTTGAATAAATAGCCCAATCTCAATGATGGGTACGAAGATAAAGAGTAATAGTAAGATAGGAAACACACGCCCTCCTTTGTTACTTCCAGTTTACGCTGAAAGCCTTATCAACCTCAAATTTATCCTGTAAATAAACGTGTTTATTGACCGGGAATAAGTTTGCAAAGTATTGACTAAACAAAAGCGAAAAAGGTGATCAACTTACTATTTTTATGCGCTAGGTACAGTATCATGTGCCACATAAGTCAGGACGGATTTATCAGCCCAATATTCTAGCGAACGGAGTATTTGCACACAGAATAGGCTAATAACTAACTATATAATCAGAATAATTCTCTAAGGATCCTGTTATGGCTACTCTATCAGAAGCACAAGTTGATGCTCCTCACGCTACTCGTCTCGAAGAAGATCTTTTAGGCCAACGTCATGTTCCCGCTGATGCTTACTACGGCATCCATACTCTACGCGCAGTTGAAAACTTCAACATTTCAAAAGTAACGATCTCAGATGTACCTGAATTCGTTCGCGGTATGGTGATGACAAAGAAAGCAGCGGCTTTAGCAAACAAAGAGTTAGGTGTAATTCCAAGCGAAGTAGCTAAATACATCATTCAAGCTTGTGACCTTATTCTAGACACTGGCAAGTGCATGGATCAGTTCCCATCGGACGTTTTCCAAGGTGGTGCTGGTACTTCTGTCAACATGAACGCGAACGAAGTGGTTGCTAACGTCGCACTGGAACTTATGGGCAAAGAAAAGGGCCAATATGAGTTCATCAACCCAAACGACCATGTAAACCGCAGCCAATCTACAAACTGTGCTTACCCAACTGGCTTCCGTATCTCTGTTTACAACAGCGTTCGTAAACTGATTGATGCGATTGAATACCTAAAAGGTGCATTCGAGCTTAAGAGCCAAGAATTTAATACTATTTTGAAGATGGGTCGTACTCAGCTTCAAGATGCGGTTCCAATGACGGTTGGCCAAGAGTTCCACGCTTGGGCGGTAACCATCAATGAAGAAATCAAAAACCTAGAATACACTTCAAAACTGCTGCTTGAAGTAAACTTAGGCGCGACAGCTATCGGTACTGGTCTAAACGCAGCACCTGGCTACCAAGGCCTAGCAGTGAAGCACTTAGCAGAAGTTACGGGCCTAGAGTGTGTAGCCGCTGAAGACTTAATCGAAGCAACGTCTGACTGTGGTGCATACGTCATGACGCACGGCGCACTGAAGCGTCTAGCCGTTAAACTGTCTAAGATTTGTAACGACTTACGTCTTCTTTCTTCTGGTCCACGTACTGGCTTGAACGAACTGAACCTACCAGAACTGCAAGCAGGCTCTTCAATCATGCCGGCTAAAGTAAACCCAGTGGTTCCTGAAGTAGTAAACCAAGTTTGCTTTAAAGTGCTAGGTAACGACAACACGGTTTCTTTCGCGGCAGAAGGTGGCCAACTGCAACTGAACGTCATGGAACCGGTAATCGCACAAAGCATGTTTGAGTCTCTGGACATTCTAACAAACGCATGTGTGAACCTACGCGACAAGTGCGTAGACGGCATTACTGTAAACAAAGAAGTATGTGAAGCGCACGTCTTCAACTCTATCGGAATCGTAACCTACCTTAACCCATACATTGGCCACCACGAAGGTGACATTGTTGGCAAGATCTGTGCTGAAACAGGTAAGAGTGTTCGCAATGTGGTTCTAGAACGCGGGTTATTAACCGAAGAAGAGCTTGATGACATTTTCTCTGTTGAAAACTTGATGCACCCTCAATACAAAGCAAAACGCTACGAGTAACGAATGAACAAAGAAAGGCTCTGTTTCCAGAGCCTTTTTTCTTGCTTAATAAAATTATTAATAACTATATATTTTAGGAGTCACTCATGTTTTTACTTGAGCTATTCGTCGTATTGGGATGTATCCTGATCGGTGCTCGTATCGGGGGGATAGGCCTCGGCGTTATGGGCGGTGTTGGCCTTGCAGTACTAAGTTTCATTTTCGGGATTCAACCAACCAGCCCACCAATCAACGTAATGTTAATGATAATGGCGGTTGTGGCAGCCGCAGCCGCAATGCAAGCTTCTGGTGGTTTGGATTACATGATCAAGATTGCCTCTGGGATTTTGCGTAAAAACCCTCGCCACATCACTTTCATTGCTCCTTTAGTAACCTATTTTTTCACAATGATGGCAGGTACTGGCCACGTTGCTTACTCGGTTCTTCCAGTTATTGCCGAAGTGAGCCGTCGTAGTGGTATTCGCCCTGCGCGCCCACTAGGTATGGCCGTTATCGCATCACAATTTGCGATTGTTGCAAGCCCAATTGCGGCAGCGGTTGTCGCTTTGGTTGCCTTCTTGGAACCACAAGGCATCACGCTAGCTGATGTTCTTTCCGTCACTATCCCAAGTACTTTCCTTGGCCTTGCTTGTGCTTGTGTCATTGTCAACAAACTCGGTAAAGAGCTCAAAGACGATCCTGAATACCAACGCCGCATGCAAGATCCTGAATTCCGTAAAGAAATGGAACAAGAGGAAGCGGTTGAAAATATTACCATCACACCACAAGCGAAAAAATCAGTCGGTATGTTCCTATTTGGTGCGCTGACGGTTGTTGTCATGGGGGCATTCCCATCACTTCGCCCTCAGTTTGATGGCTCACCAATGGGTATGGCACACACTATTGAAATCGTCATGCTAACGGTTGCTGCTCTTATTATTTTAATCTGTAAACCAGACGGAAATGCAATTAGCCAAGGTTCTGTATTCCACGCCGGTATGCGTGCGATTGTTGCTATTTTCGGTATTGCTTGGTTAGGCGATACCTTCATTGGTGGCCATGCTGCAATGGTCAAAGAAGCGGTATCGGGTCTAGTAGAAGTTGCACCATGGACATTTGCATTCGCACTATTTGCTCTATCAGTAATGGTAAACAGCCAAGGTGCAACCACGGCAGTTCTTGTACCTGTGGCGATTGCTTTAGGGCTTCCGCCAGCAATTATTATTGCAACCTTCGTTGCGGTTAATGGTTACTTCTTTATTCCAAACTACGGTCCTATCATCGCGTCAATTGACTTTGATCGAACGGGTACCACGAATATAGGTAAGTACATCTTCAACCACAGCTTTATGCTCCCAGGCTTACTAAGTATGGTATTTAGCATTGCGTTTGGTCTGCTGCTATCGAATGTCATGATCTAATCGAATAGACTTTCGTTTTGGATAAAGAGAAGTGACACCACTTCTCTTTTATTTTTCTCAAAAATATCGCTCTTTTCCTCTTCTAGTCCCCCACCATACCCGCAACTTAATGTAGGGCAAGATTACGAAGCCCCTTGCCCTGCAAGGACTTGCGAAAGGT
>NZ_LAUM01000026.1:0-87600 GCF_000972265.1 Vibrio sp. ECSMB14106
TGAGAGATGAGCGCTAAACAGACCCAGCTTCGGCTGGGTTTTTTATTGCCTGTTGTTTGTCGAAATTATACAGCGCGCTCTAACATTAGGGGCAGCGTCTAGGGTGGCTTTAAGTCGCTTTAACAAGAAAGTAAGGGGGTTGTTGGCAACTAATGATTGGTATTGCTGTAGTTGACTGAGGGCGTATTTACAACGAGGTGAGGTGTGACTCAGCGCCGCTATTCAAGGAACTAGCAAAGTAAGCAGGCACAAAAAACGCTACCCTTAGGTAGCGTTTTAATTAAAGCAGATAAGTAATCGAGATTACTTAGTTACTTTAAGAACTGGAGTTTCGCCAACAGTTACAGAACCAGAAAGCTTGTTCAGCTCCTTGATTTCGTCCATGTTAGAGATAACAACTGGAGTAAGCGTAGATTTCGCTTTCTCTTCTAGAAGCGCTAGGTCGAAAGTGATGATAGTGTCACCAGCTTTAACAGATTGACCTTCTTCAGCTACGCGAGTGAAACCTTCGCCTTTAAGTTCAACAGTATCGATACCGAAGTGAACGAAAAGCTCAACACCGTCGTCAGACTCGATAGAGAATGCGTGGTTAGTTTCGAAGATCTTACCGATAGTACCGTTAACTGGAGCTACCATTTTGTCGCCAGCTGGTTTGATCGCGATGCCGTCACCAACGATTTTTTCAGCGAAAACTACATCTGGCACATCTTCGATGTTTACGATTTCACCAGAAAGAGGTGCGATGATTTCGATTGCACCAGCATCAGCGCTGTCATCAGATACAAGCTTTTTCAGTTTGTCAAACAGACCCATTGTGTCATGCTCCTAACGTTTAGTTTTATTCTATAGAATATACTATACCAATCTAACAAATTAGACGACTATTTTTAGCCGTCTAACTTTATTAAGCATTTGGCGATTACTGAGTTTTCTCAGCGATGAACTTTTCTACGCAAGCTTCAATTTCAGCAGCTGTTGGTAGAGATAGTGCTTCGTCAGCCATAGCTTTAACTTCAGCGAAGTTAGAGTTACGGATTACTTTCTTAACTTTAGGGATAGAGATACCGCTCATAGAGAACTCATCTAAACCCATACCAAGAAGAAGTAGCGTCGCACGTTCATCACCAGCAAGCTCACCACACATACCTGTCCATTTGCCTTCAGCGTGTGATGCGTCGATCACCTGCTTGATTACTGTAAGAACAGCAGGAGATAGCGGGTTGTATAGGTGAGAAATCATTTCGTTACCACGGTCTACCGCAAGAGTGTATTGCGTTAGGTCGTTAGTACCGATAGAGAAGAAAGATACTTCTTTCGCTAGGTGATGTGCGATTGCAGCAGCTGCTGGAGTCTCAACCATTACGCCGATTTCGATTTCTTCATCGAAAGCTAGGCCTTCAGCGCGAAGTTCAACTTTGTACTCTTCGATTGCTTTTTTCAGTTCACGGATCTCTTCAACAGAAATGATCATTGGGAACATGATACGTAGTTTACCGTGTGCAGATGCACGTAGGATACCACGCAGTTGGTCACGTAGGATTTCACGACGATCCAAGCTGATACGTACTGCACGCCAGCCTAGGAAAGGGTTCATCTCTTGTGGAAGGTCCATGTATGGTAGGTCTTTGTCGCCACCAATATCCATAGTACGGATAATCACTGACTCGCCTTCCATTGCTTCTGCTACTTCTTTGTAAGCAGCGTATTGCTCTTCTTCAGTAGGAAGCGCGTCACGGTCCATAAATAGGAATTCAGTACGGTACAGACCAACACCTTCACCGCCGTTACGTAGGATACCGTCACAGTCTTTTACTGTACCGATGTTGCCACAAACTTCTACACGGTGACCGTCTAGAGTTTCAGCATGCAAATCTTTTAGTTTTGCTAGTTCAGCCGCTTCTGCTTCGAAATCTGCTTTGATTTTCTTAGCTTCTGTTAGTTCTGCTTCAGAAGGGTTGATGATGATCTTGTTGTTCATCGCGTCCAGCACAAGCATGTCGCCGTTCTTAACTTGCTTAGTGATATCGTTAGTACCAACGATAGCTGGAAGCTCAAGAGAACGTGCCATGATTGAAGTATGAGATGTACGACCGCCGATGTCACAAGCAAAACCAAGAACGTAGTCTAGGTTGATTTGTGCAGTTTCAGATGGCGTTAGGTCGTAAGCAACTAGGATAACTTCTTCATTGATGTCTGCTAGAGAAACAATGTTGATGCCTAGTGCATTTTTAACGAAACGAGTACCGATATCACGGATATCAGTTGCACGTTCTTTTAGGTACTCATCATCAAGAGACTCTAGTGCAACAGCTTGCTCTTCGATCACAGTGTGGATCGCGTTGTCTGCGTGCATTTTATCTTTCTTGATGAGTGCTAAAATCTCTTCTTCTAGCTCTTCATCTTCAAGCAGCATGATGTGGCCTTCAAAGATTGCTTCTTTTTCTTCGCCAAAAGTTTCAAGTGCTTTTTGCTTAACAACTTCAAGTTGTTGAGAAGATTTGTTGCGAGCGTCAAAGAAACGCTGAACTTCTGCTTCAACTTGAGCGTCTGAGATAGGTTGAGTGTTTAGGACAATTTCATCTTCTTGAAGTAGTAGTGCTTTACCGAAAGCAATACCAGGAGATGCTAGGATGCCTGAAATCATAGCTTTACCTTAGTTGTTCAACTGTAAACGGGAGAGTGTGTAAATTTAAGTCGTCGACTAATGCCGCGCTTATTCCTATCTATTTCGAACAAAGCCACTTTGATATGCAAAATGGCTTTGAAAGAAGGAGACCGTATTAGTGTAGTTGATCCATAAGAGCAACTAGGTGGTCTACAGCTTGTTGAGCTTGAGGGCCTTCAGCTGAAATAGTTACGTTAGTCCCTTTTACTAGGCCTAAAGTTTGTAGTTTGAACAGGCTTTTCGCGCTAGCGCTTTTGCCGTTAGAAGTCACAGTGATGTCAGCGTCGAAAGATTTTGCTTCTTTTACGAACTGTGCAGCTGGACGAGTGTGAAGGCCGTTTTCTGCTGTGATTTCTACTTGCTTCTCGTACATTTTATATACCCCAATTAATTTATTTTTTGTAAGTTTGTAACCAGATTAGCTTAACTGCTTTAGCCCAAATGCGCTAGAGACTGGTACGCCATGTTCGTGTTAGAACTTAGACTGGTTATAAATTTTTATCCAGCCATGGTCATCTTTTGTTGAGTACTCATGACTTTCTGAATTTGTTTATTGCTTCTTTTATTTTGAAGCGAAAAATAAAACAGACCCGATATTACCAAAGGTAGGGCAGGGATCAACAAAAAAGCCCCTAAACGGGGCTTTTTTGGACGAAAAATTGATTTGACCACATATTATTGTTGGTTCTCTTTTTCCGTAAAGAGACCTGCAAATAGGGCTGTACTTAGGTAACGTTCACCAGAGCTTGGTAGCACGGTAACAATGGTTTTTCCTGCAAATTCAGGGAGTTCTGCAATTCTGTTTGCCGCTACTACTGCGGCGCCAGATGATATGCCTGCTAGGATGCCTTCTTCTTTCATTAGCCGTTGAGCCATCTCAATCGCTTCTTCAGAAGTTACCGATTCTACGCGGTCAATAATGTCTAAATCTAGGTTTCCTGGGATGAAACCAGCACCAATACCTTGGATTTTGTGCGGAGCCGGCTTGATTTCTTCGCCCGCAAGCGCTTGTGCAATCACTGGAGATTCTGCTGGTTCAACTGCTACTGAGGTGATGGCTTTGCCTTTTTCACCTTTAATGTAGCGACTCGTACCTGTGATAGTACCGCCCGTACCAACACCGGCTACAAACACATCGACTTCACCATCAGTTGCTTCCCAAATTTCAGGACCTGTTGTTTGTTCATGAATTTGTGGGTTTGCTGGGTTGTTGAATTGTTGTAGGAGTAGATATTTCTCTGGATCTGAAGCAACAATCTCTTCTGCCTTGGCGATTGCGCCGTTCATGCCTTTTGGTGCTTCAGTCAGCACTAGGTTTGCACCAAGCGCTTTAAGTAGCTTACGACGTTCTAGGCTCATTGACTCAGGCATCGTTAGCGTTAGCTTGTAACCGCGTGCGGCTGCTACAAATGCAAGTGCAACACCTGTGTTACCACTGGTCGGCTCAACAAGCTCGATACCTGGTTTCAGAGTACCTGCTTTTTCTGCTTCCCAGATCATGTTTGACCCGATACGACACTTGACACTGAAGCTTGGGTTACGAGCTTCGATCTTAGCTAGAACGTTACCTTTGCTTACTTTGTTAAGGCGGACTAGAGGCGTGTTACCAATCGTTAGGGTGTTGTCTTCGTAGATCTTGCTCATGCGATATTCCTTCATTTAATGACAGAACTAAACGTAGTATATCAATCACTTTACCGTCTAGTGTCTTTCGATGTTTGTTTAGCTTGAATTTAGGGTAAACAAGTTGAAAAAAAGTAAAAGGATTAAAAAGTTATATCATATAGATATGTAGCGGAGGTCACGCCTACCTTTATTGAGGTCAGAACTTAAAGAAGATAGGCGTTGTTAAAGAGAGAGTGAAGGTTATAGACGAGAACGCAGAGCTTGGTCTTTAAACTCAACAACCCACATGGCTGTGGCGCCACAAACCGCGACTGGCATCACGATCAGGTTTAAAATTGGGATTGTCGTAAAAACAGAAACAAGCGCGCCGAAGCTATAGGTCTTACCTTGTTTTTGTTTCAAATTGTTTCTCATATCATCAAATTTTATTTTATGGTTATCAAATGGGTAATCAGCGTACTGGATTGCGAGCATCCATGCGGTGAAGATGAACCATAAAAATGGTGCAACGGTTTGCCCCAGTGCTGGAATTAATAAAAGTAGGAATAAGCCGATCGCTTTTGGCAAAACGTAGACAAGCTTGCGCCATTCTCTGGCTAATATACGTGGCGTATCTTTGAGAACATCGAGTAAACCGTCGTCATTGACTTTATTGCCGCTAAGCAGTTCTTCTACCTTTTCCGAGAGCAAGCCATTGAACGGTGCGGCGATGAAGTTAGCGAGTGTGCTAAAAAAATACGAAAATGTTGCCAATACGGTTAGTACTAGTAGTGGCCATAAAATATATGACAACCATGATAAGAAGCTTGGTAATGCCCCAATCCATCCTTCAATCCAAGTGTTTAGGTTAGAGAAAATATAAAACAAAGCACCACCAACAAGTAATACGTTAGCGATAAGAGGAAGTAGTACAAACTTACGAATACTCGGTGATAAAGCGATCTTTATTCCGAAAATAAAGTAGCCAAAGCCTGAGCGAGGAATAGATTCAATAGTCATATTTAAATTGGGTCACATGTGAATTTGGTTAAATAGCAAACATCTCTAGTGTACTCGACCGAAATTAAGAAAAAAAGCGTGGCGAAAATCACATCAAGTAAGGAACTAATTGTATTAAGTTGTTCTAAAACGGTGGCTACTTTTGATAGAGTAGTGAGATTGGTCAAATTAACCTAACTTAGTGACAGCGTTTTAATAGCTAGTGACTACGAAAGCTGAGAGCGAAAAATGCAGGAATTGCGATTTGTACTCATTATTGTTGGCGCATTAGCTATCGCCGCATTATTGTTCCACGGTCTGTGGACGAGTAAGAAAGAAGGGAAAGCAAAGTTTGGAGATAAGCCGCTTGGTAAGCTTGAAAACGATCGCTTAGGTGAGCCTGAAAATATCCCAAACCGCTCATTCGCCCCAGAAGATGATTTCGAGATAATCAGAAAAGAACGTAAAGAGCCGGATTTTGCTGCTTCACCATCCGAGACTGATCCTTTGATTGACTCAGATCCGCTAACAGCACCACCAATGAAAGAAGTTTACGAAGATGATATTGAATTGAATGATCTTCCTTCTTTCAGTGTTGAAGAGCCAATCAAGGTTGAAAGCGAATCTAAAGAGGTTGAAGAACAGAAGGTTGTTGAGCCTGAAGTTCCAAGTTTTGAGCTGACCGATGAGCAAAAAGAAAGTCACGCTGGTTTTCAAGAACAATATGGCTCGCTTGAGGAAAAAGTAGATGAAACGATTGAAGAACCATTGGTGTCCAGTGAGCCGGTCGTTGCTGAAGAAACCATTGTTCCACAAGATGCCTCATCAATTGAGTCAGAAGTAAAGCAAGATGAAGACCTTGGTCTTGAAGTGATCGTTCTTAATGTACATTGCGCTGGAGAGGTTCCATTTATTGGCACTGAACTCTTCCGTAGCATGGAGAACAATGGTCTAACTTATGGTGAAATGTCTATCTATCACTGCTTTGCACAACCTAGTGATGATCCAAAAGTTATTTTCAGCGTAGCAAATATGATGCAACCCGGTACCCTAGAACACGATGATCCTGCTGACTTTACAACGAAAGGCATTTCATTCTTTATGACGCTGCCATGCTACGGTCAAGCTGATCAAAACTTCAATGTGATGTTGAGTGCAGCGCAAAAAATTGCTGACGATATGGGTGGAAATGTCCTAGATGAGTCTCGCAATTTAATGACACCAAGCCGTTTGTCTGACTACCGTAAACAAATCAGAGACTTTATGATGGCATCGAATGCCTAGCCGTATTCTTTAGCCTTGTAAATAATCTATATTTATAGAAAAGGGCTCCTAAGGGAGCCCTTTTTGATATTTCAATCACGATAGAGAATGATATGAAAGAATCGATTCAAGTTACCTTAGAGCAGTTAAGAGAAACTCTGCATTATCATGCCGTTCGTTATTACGTAGAAGATACTCCAGAGATTCCTGATGTCGAGTACGATCGATTAATGCAACAGTTGCTAAAAATCGAACAAGAAAACCCTGAACTCGTGACGGCTGATTCGCCAAGTCAACGTGTCGGCGGTCAGCCTTTAGATGGCTTCACTCAAGTGACCCATGAAATCCCAATGCTTTCTCTGGACAATGCATTCTCTGACGAAGACTTGGATGCGTTCAATAAGCGCATGTCTGATAGAGCTCCAACCGCAAACCTCAAAACTTTCTGTTGTGAACCTAAGCTTGATGGCCTTGCAGTAAGCTTGCTCTATGTGAATGGAACCTTGGTTCAGGCTGCGACTCGTGGTGACGGTGCTGTTGGTGAAAACATCACAGAAAACGTGCGCACGATCAGTTCGATTCCACTTAAGTTGCAAGGCAAAGGTTGGCCAGAGCGTATTGAAGTTCGTGGTGAAGTATTTATGCCAAAAGCGGGCTTCAATAAACTGAACGAACTGGCGTTGAAAAAAGGTGAGAAAGTCTTTGTTAACCCACGTAATGCCGCTGCTGGTAGCCTACGTCAGCTTGATTCACGTATTACGGCTAAACGACCTCTGGCTTTTTATGCCTACAGTGTTGGTGTTGTAGAAGGCGCAGAGCTTTCCAAGAGCCACTATCAACGCTTCTTGCAGCTGAAAGGCTGGGGTTTGCCAATGTGTCCTGAAACTAAACAGTTGAGCTCGTTAGAGGATGTAAAGGCGTACTACCAAGATATTATGGCACGTCGTGATGCTCTGTCTTATGAGATCGATGGCGTGGTTATCAAAGTCGACGATATTGCGGCGCAAGAAGTGCTTGGCTTTGTTGCTAGGGCGCCTCGTTGGGCTATTGCTTACAAGTTTCCGGCTCAAGAAGAAATCACTCTGTTAAATGACGTTGAGTTTCAAGTTGGCCGTACAGGGGCTATTACGCCTGTCGCTAAACTAGAGCCTATCTTTGTTGGCGGCGTAACGGTAAGTAATGCCACGCTGCACAACGCTGATGAGATAGCTCGTTTAGGTGTGAAGGTAGGCGACAGCGTTATTATCCGCCGAGCTGGTGATGTGATTCCGCAAATTGTGGCCGTTGTACAAGATCGCCGCCCAGCTACGGCGACAGACATTGTTTTCCCTGATGCTTGCCCTGTATGTAGTTCTGCCGTTGAGCGTGTCGAAGGTGAGGCTGTTGCGCGTTGTACTGGTGGTTTGGTGTGTCAAGCACAGCGAAAAGAAGCGCTTAAACACTTTGTTTCGAGAAAGGCTCTCGACGTTGATGGGCTGGGCGTGAAAGTAATAGAACAGCTTGTAGATCGCGAAATGGTCGAAACTCCAGCAGACTTGTTTAAGCTCAGTGCAGGCGTGATTACGGTTCTTGACCGAATGGGGCCTAAGTCAGCACAAAACGTGGTGAGTGCGCTTAATAAGGCCAAAGAGACGACATTAGCGCGTTTTCTTTATTCACTCGGTATTCGTGAAGTAGGTGAAGCAACGGCAATGAACCTAGCGCAGCACTTCAAGACGCTAGAGCTGGTTCAAGCGGCAACTCACGAGCAGTTAGTCGAAGTGTCAGATATTGGTAACATCGTCGCTAGCCATATCACAGGTTTCTTTTCACAAGAGAAAAACAGAGCAGTAATCGACCAGCTAGTAGAACTTGGTGTGAACTGGCCACAGCTCGAAGAGGCTGCCGATGACCAAGAACTACCATTAGAAGGTAAGGTCGTTGTGTTAACAGGCTCACTCTCTCAACTTGGTCGAAGTGAAGCTAAAGCTGCATTACAAGCGCTAGGTGCGAAAGTAACGGGCAGCGTATCTAAGAAAACCGACATCTTATTCGCTGGTGAAGCGGCAGGTTCTAAACTAACTAAAGCACAAGATTTAGGTATCGAAATAAGAACAGAAGAAGATCTAATTGCCCTTATTTCGTAAGTAAATTCAGATAAAAAAAGCTCAAAGGCACTCCTTCAAGGGAGTGCCTTTTTTGTGTTTGTTATAAATTGATAGTCTTTTTAATTGTTGAGAATTTTGTTCCTATACGAACTATTAAGTTAGGACAGTGATGGCGTTCAATATTAATGAAATACCATTTTGGTTGTAAGATAAATGCGAGTCACTTCAATTTTATGGAAATTGAATTTAAGTTAAAGCATTGATTTAAATGAACTAAACTGGTTTATTGTATAGGTTTTACAATTTATCGACCGAGATCACTAAGCACCCAGTAAATTTGCACTAACTCATATTTTTTTAGATGAAAATTAAGTTCTCATTGATCTTTTTGAGGGCGAAGTTAGTCTTAATGCCATGGATGCACACGATGTGTATAACCAGAAAGGAAATAGAGAATTCAGTGTTAAGGGTTCTCAAACAAGAAAAGGTATTTCTCTCTACGGCGGCCAACTTTAGGTGAGGAATATTTAAACAGCTATATCCATTTTTAGGAGTTTTATTCCATGGAACACAAAATTTTCAAACGTACTCTACTAGGTGCCTCAGTTGCACTTTTATCAACAGGCGTAATGGCGAAAGAAGTTGGTATTAACTCTGACTTCAACGTTGATGTTTACGGTGTTGCGGCTATCTCTTTAGTTAACTACAACACAACTGATAATAATGACTCTAGCTCTGGTTACGCAGTAGAGAATGAATCTCGTATCGGCTTCCGTGCTCATAAAGATATGTTTGATGACGTATTAATTACAATGCAGATCGAATCTGGTTACGTAGATAGTACAGACTGGGGACATGGTGGCGTTTCAGGCGGTGTGCTTGGTTTCCGTGATACTTTTGTTGGTGCTTCTGGCTCTTGGGGTAATCTACGTGTGGGTCGTGTTCTTACGCCACTATACGAAATTGTCGACTGGCCATTCTCTAACCCTGGTCTAGGCTCTGTATTCGATTGGGGCGGCATCAATGGTCACTACGATCGTCAATCTAACCAAGTACGTTACGACTCAGCTAAATTTGGTGGTTTCTCTTTTGCAGCTTCTGTTGGTCGTGATGATAACGACAACGGTGGTGGTGCAGCGACTCGTGATGCTAACTTCTTTGGCGCAAGCGCTAAATACAGCTTCGAAAAAGTAACATTTATGGGTGCAGTTGAATCTGGTACTCGTGTAGTTGCCGCTACTGGTGGTGATTGGTCATTTGATGAGAATGGTAACCCTGAGCAAGCTCCTGAAGTCGCTGGCTACGATGATGATACATTCGCATACATCGTTGGTTTTGAGGCTAGCCTACCTGCAGGATTCGGCTTTGCGGCTGCATTTAAAGGTGAAGAGCTAGATAACGGCATCCGTAAGCAAACACAAGATTCTTACTCTATCATTGGCCAATACTGGAATGGTCCAATTGGTTTTAAACTGGGTTACGCAGCGAACCTAGAGTCTGAACTTAACGGTAGCAAAGAAGCTAATACAGATAGCAATACTATCTCTGGTCAGCTAATGGCAGTGCACAACGGATTCGTACCTTACCTACGTGTTGCGGGCCGTACTGTTGGTGACGCTGATACAGATATCGTAACTCGCGTTGGTCTTGAGTACGGTTTCTAAGCTAGAATTATCAGCTTAAACAGTTAGATAAAAACCCAAACGCTGGTAAATTTTTTTGCCAGCGTTTTTCCATAGTGAACATAAGGAATTAGTCATAATGAATAAAGTTAGTGTGGTTGTATTATCATTATTTTTGGGAGCTTGTAGTTCACTCGATTCACAAAGTAATTTCGCAGATTCAGTTGCAGATGTGCAGTCAAAAGGTGGCTACATTCAAGTGACTGGCCAATCTTATGTTGCAGAAAACAGAGCAAATGTAGGCGCAGACATTATCAAGTCATCGCTCTACTTTACGTACAATAAAGAAGTAACACAGAATTCAGCTCCAGAATCGTCAATTACTATGGATGTAAGTTACTTCCAAAGTTACAAAGAGTACCAAACCGTAAGCTTTTTTGGTAAGACGATAGAGTTAGAAGATAGACAAGTTCCAAGAGAGAGCTGCAGCGAACACTGTACAAAAACTCAATATATTAAGTTTCCTCTAAGCGAAGCTGATATCCAGCAAGCAAGAGAAAAGAATTTAGAGTTTACGCTTGATGGACAAAACTCAATAATGAGTACAACTTTCATTGTGCCGAAAGCGTATATCGACACAATTTACAATGGCGCCAATAATCATACTGCGATTGCTATCGCTCCAGTAGCTGCGCCTGTTGCAGCTGTAGTTGCTGAAGAGCCAAAGGCGTCACAAGCTCAAGAGATGGTTAACTACTGGTATGGTCAAGCGACAAAAGAAGAGCAATCGGCAGTGACGAATTGGGCATTCCAAAATCGCAAGAACGCAACACCTGCACTACTAGAAGGCTCCAAAGAAATCGAAATGGTTTCATACTGGTTCAACAAGCTAGACAGTGAAGAAAAATCTCAAACTATGATTTGGCTTTTAGAGCAAGAGTAAGCCTCTAACGTTACGCTCTAGCTATGTTTTTCAACCGCAGTATTGTATAACAACAGTACTGCGGTGATACATTTTAGGCTTACAGGTAAGATTGTGAATATTGGTGAAGTAGCGAAACGTGTTGGTACAACAGCGAAATCCATTCGTTTTTACGAAAGCAAAGGAATGATGAGTCCTCCACTTCGTTCAGAAAACGGCTACAGACAATACGGCGAGATTCACATCGAACAGTTAGAATTTGTATTAAGAGCTAAAATGGTTGGGTTTACCCTTGATGAGTGTAAATCACTGGTTGAGTTGGCAATGAATCCCAATAGGCAAAGCTACGAGGTCAAGCAGAAAGCAACGCAGAAGTTAGATGAAATAGAATTAAAGCTTGCTGAATTAAATAAGATGAAAACTCAACTCCAAGCTTGGGTACAAGACTGCCCCGGCGATGCTTCAACGGAATGCCCTATTTTAAACAATCTATCTGGCCGCAGTTAGTTAGGTTATCTCCGTTACCAATAATTGTCAGGCTGTAAATTATATTACTAGCCTGACTTTAATCTCTTATCACAGCACTTTTCCGCCGTAATGTTTACAGATCAGCAATGGCACATGCGTGACCGCGTTACCATCCAAACACTTAACTATAGGCCCCATATTTCCGTTACCTGGAGACTGACTGCTCGCTAGAGCGCTTCCAAATGATAAACTGAAAACAGCCGTTAGAATTATTAAAAGATGTCTCATACGAACTCCATTAGGTTTATCTCTGATTGAGATAAGTCAAAGTATGGACAAGGAAATAAAAATTTCAAAAACCAGACGGACTTAACATTTTTAATAATTATAATTAAGCGGCAATAAGGCTAACTATTCATATATATAATGGAAAAGAAATCTGACTTTCTTATAGCTTTTTAGCTCAATCAAACTTTTTAGCTTTACGAAATAAGAACTTATTTTCTTTTCAATTCAATCTATCGCAATGATAATTCGAATATTATTAAGACACGAAAATCAAAAAAGCCTGCATCTGTTGAAACTGCAGGCTTTATATAGCACTTGATTATAAAGGTTCTATTATTAGAACTATTCCGTCTAAAGCGATAATCTTAATTTCGGTGCCAGATGGAATATCTTGGCTGGCTTTTGCAGACCAAGAAGAGTCACCGACCCTAATTCTACAGCTACCTTTGTTAACGGCTTCGGTAAGAAAAACGGTTTGACCTACCAGTTGTTTTTCTCTTTGGTTTAACTCTCGCCCCGCATCTGAGTGCTTGTCATTAGACAGTTGTCTTCTCCACCACAACCAAGTGGTGATCAACGAGAAGCTAGCAAAGGATAACCATTGCATCTGCCAGCCAATAGGTAGAGCACCCAAAAGGACACCGACCAGCATGGCAGATATGCCTATCCATAAAAAGTAACCAGCGGTTCCAATTAACTCAAGTGCTAGCAACGCTAGACCAAACGCCAACCAATGCCAATGGTTTACTTGTTCTAGTAATTCGACCATAAGTTAGTCCTTACTGCCTTTGTCACTCTTATGTGCAAACATTTCAGCGATACCAGCTACAGAACCCATTAGGCCTGTGGCTTCGAGTGGTAGCATTATGATCTTGCCGTTTTCAGCTTGGCCAATCGACTTTAGTGCCTCAGTGTAGCCCTGCGCAATAAAGTAGTTTACGGCTTGCATATCACCTTGAGCAATCGCTGTCGAAACCATCTCTGTTGCTTTCGCTTCTGCCTCTGCGGCACGCTCACGAGCTTCGGCTTGCAATATCGCTGCTTGTTTTTCACCTTCTGCTTTCAGGATCTCTGATTGCTTATGACCTTCCGCTTTCAATATTTCGGCTTGTCTAACACCTTCTGCCTCTAGTATATCAGCACGCTTATTTCGCTCTGCCTTCATCTGGGCATTCATCGCAGCGGTAAGGTCAGCGGGTGGTTGTACGTCTTTAATTTCAATACGCGTCACCTTTACGCCCCAAGGGTTGGTTGCTTGATCGACGATATTCAGTAACTTGGTATTAATCATGTCACGCTGGCTGAGCATTTCATCCAGCTCCATAGACCCAAGTACTGTACGGATATTGGTGAGGGTTAGATTGCGAATCGCATGCTCAAGATCGTTCACTTCGTAGGCCGCTTTAGGGGCATCGATAACCTGAACAAAACAAACCGCATCAATAACTACGTTCGCGTTGTCTTTAGAGATGACTTCTTGCGCTGGGATGTCGAGAACGCGCTCCATCATGCTGATGCGCTGTCCTACTTTATCTATAAATGGAATGATTAAGTTAAGACCCGGCTTGAGCGTTAAGGTATATCGCCCGAAGCGTTCAACTGTCCAGTTATTGCCTTGTGGGACGGTTTTCACACCAGCGAAAATAAATAGTAATGCGACGGCAGTAAAGATGCCAATAGTAATTAATGTATCAATAGCCATACAAAATCCTTTGTAAGTGTAAGTTTTTGATAGTCCACTATTGATACTGGCTCATATTTAAAATCTGAGCAAATTTATAAATGAGAAACGGGCTATAAAACATTGATTTTATAGCCCGTTTTGCTTTTTTTTTTTACGACAAGCTAAAGGGTGACTTTATCACTTATAGTTCATTTCAATAGCATGCTTTACTGATTGTTAGTAGAGCAATGAGTACAGTTGGCGACGGTACTTACTCGCAACGGGATTACCTTGTCCAAGTGCACTTAAAATATCCATGAATTCTTTTTTCATGTCGCCATCGAGAGTGTTGAGATCTTTGGTTAAAAAGGACCACAGTAGGTTCATTGATTCTTCGCTACGGTTTACTTGATGGTATTGCAGTGCCAGTTCAGATGCCGTTTTAGCGTCGCTTGGATTTTGCTGAAGAGCGGTTTCTAATGCTTGTATCTCTGGGCTGTCTGATGCCTGTTTGTGAAGTTCCAGTTTCGCAACTAAGCCTTTGTAGTAGTTGTCTTGGTACTCTAGGGGGATTGTCGCTAGTTGAGTTTCAGCAAGGTCAAACTGTTGCGTTTCTAATAAACATTCAGCGATCGCCAGTTTTACTTCACCCTTACTTGTTAACTCTGCCGGTAATTGCTGTATCGCGGCTAGTGCCTGTGCGTGTGCACCGGTTTGCATTTGTTCTAGAGCTTGGCGTAAAGCGAGTTCATCTTGACTAGGTAGGTGTTTACTAAGCATTTCTACAATTGCTTCTATGCTTTGGGGACCACCGAGTCCATCAACAGGTTGGCCATTAACAAAAAGTGCAACGGTCGGCAGTGCTTGAACACCGAACTGGCTAGCAATGGCTTGTTCTTGCTCACAATTCAACAAGGCTAAGGTGAAAGCGCCATTGTATTGCTGAGTTAATGTTTGTAGTTCAGGAATGATTTGGGCGCTCTCTTGGCTCATTGGTGCCCAAAAATGGATGAGTACAGGGGTCTGCATCGAACCTTCTAATACTTGACGAAAGTTCTGCTCATTAAGTTCAACAACATGCGGAGATTGCATTTACGTTCCTTGAGGTTTGTTTTTGTGGATACGTTGCAAATATGGGGGGGTTAGTCGGTAACTTCAAGATCTAACTCGGTTATCTCAGATAAAAAGCCCCAAAAATAGAAAAACGCTATGCTTCGATGTTGATAGAGTTGTTATCTCAACATGGAAGGCATAACGTTATCATTGAGGTGTTCAGTGAGGCGTAGCGTGGGATACTCAAAACAGAATAAACAACGTAATGGCCAGACTCACACCTACCCAATTAAGGCGTTTTAAAGTCATGAAATATCCAGAAGTCGATTCATCAGTTGGGAATAATTGATGATATTGGCTAAATAATGACATCTTATTGTTACGAATAAATTACATCGTTACATTAAAGTTTGCGATCGTGCATTCAAAGTTAGTAATTTATGCGGCTTTTCTCAAAATAGGGTCTAGCAACCGGCTTGGTAGGAGCCTTTTTAACACTGCGAACACCTTGGTTGGTGTAGTCACTCGGTACCTTAACTTAGGCTTATCGGCTGTTAGAGCGTGAAAAACGGGCTCAATGCAACTTTCAGCAGGAAGGACAAAGGCGTTGTTCGACGACTCTTTTTCAAGTCGGTCTTTTTGCTGCTGGTAAGCTGCTTGGTGGACACTGCCTTCGATGCGTATCCACTTATTGAAGGCCTTTAGGGCGTTGGTTCTAAACTGGGTTTCGATAGGACCGGGTTGAAGTAATGAAATGTGTATTCCACTCCCATAAAGCTCTAAACGTAGTGTATCCGTCCAGCCTTCAATCGCGAATTTGGAAGCATTGTAGGCACCGCGATATTTCATAGCGGCGAAGCCTAACACTGAACTGTTTTGTATGATGCGCCCTTCGCCACGTTCACGCATGTGAGGGAGTAGCTGACAAACAAGATGGTGCCAGCCGAAGACGTTGGTTTCGAATTGCTCTCTGAGTCCTTGAGTCGGTAGGTCTTCTAGTGCGCCTGCCTGACCGTAAGCGCCGTTGTTGAACAATCCATACAACCCGTTAGGTGCGAGCTCAATCGCAAGCTTGGCGCCATGTTCAATGCTTTCTTGGTTGGAAAGATCTATTTGAATGCAGGTGAGACCTTCATCTTGAAGGCGTTGAACATCTTGTGGGTCACGGCAAGATGCAATGACATGAAAACCGCGCTTTTGCAGTGCATGAGCACATGTATAGCCAATACCCGTTGAGCAACCGGTGATAAGAATCGACTTTTTCACGCTTAATCCTTTATTAGAGTCTCTATAACTCTAGGGTAAAGAATTAGTCTTGATGTTGTAACAAGTTTTTTAGTGCAGGCTCGATTCTTGAGTAACTAAAGATAAATCCCATTTCGGTGAGTTTCTTTGGTTTGGAGCGAATGCTGTCGAATAATAAACAAGCGGATTCACCCATCAGAAATGACATTGCCCATTTTGGCGTGAACAAGAAGTGTGGTCGACCTAATTGTTTGGCTAATGTGCTACTGAACAGCTTGTTAGTCACAGGGTGCGGAGCGCACATATTAAACTCGCCCTGAGCGTGAGGAATAGACAATAAGTGGTTGATGGCTCTCACCATATCCAGCATGTGAATCCATGGCATGTACTGTTTGCCTGAACCCAATGGTCCACCGACACCGAGTTTGTAGGGCATCAGCATCTTCTTTAGCGCGCCGCCATTTTCGCCTAACACAATACCCGTTCTGAGTAGTATTACACGCGTGCTATCTGATTGGGCTTGCCTAGCAATCTCTTCCCAGTGAGCACAAACTTTATGAGGAAAGCTTTCATCCTTTACTTGCAACGATTCATCAAACGGATGTTGCTGTTGATCGCCATAGTAACCGACGGCTGAGCCACTAATAAAAGCCTTGGGTGGGTTGCTGCTAGCATGAATCAACTCGACTAGCTGTTCGGTGATCTGCCAGCGACTGTTACAGATTCTCGCTTTTTGAGCTTCGGTCCAACGTTTGTCTGCAATCGGTTCGCCTGCAAGGTTAACCACCACATCGAAGTCATTGAGATCGCTCAGTTCATCAAGGGACTGAATGTAATGAAGGTTGTTCTGGTTCAGGTGATTTAGGTTTTTCTTTGCTTTTTCAGGGCTCCGCGTCAGCAATGTCACATCATCAGTGTTCCAACTCTTGACTAATTCAGACCCAATAAACCCCGTACCACCCGTTAACAATATCTTCATACCAATCTCCCTATTAAACATAATTATAGACATGACTTGTTTTTTATCGCCAATCAATACGAAAAAATCACTATAGCGATCAATTGGTTTCAATCGTGTGATACCTAAATTACGCCTTTTTCAATTTACTAAAGAGTGAAGTTAAATTCATCAGGTCAAGATGTGTATCGCTATCACACTTATGGATTTTACTTGGATATGTTACCAACTGCGTAATATCTATCACATAAGGAATGATAAGGATTTGCCATGATTATTAGTAACCTATAACCAGAACCAATTTAAGCAATAAGGAGTTACGATGACGGCAGTGCTTGCTTTGTTTCGAGCCATGTTAGGTAGCTTGCGAGATCTATTGCCTATCGTCGCGGTGATCGCCTTCTTCCAGCTTGCCGTCTTACAAGAGCCGCTTCCTCATATTTTTTCGATTTTAACCGGATTAGTGCTAGTCGTTTTTGGGCTCACTTTCTTTATCTTTGGCCTTGAAATGGGGCTGTTTCCAATTGGCGAATCGATGGCTCAAGCATTTGCCAGAAAGGGGAGTGTGTTCTGGTTGTTGATCTTCGCTTTTTGTTTGGGGTTCGGTACCACTATAGCCGAGCCTGCGTTAACTGCGGTGGCGGCTGAGGCTGCGGAAGTGGCAGCCGAGGGAGGTGTTATCCCCAATACGTTAGATGAAATGGAAGAATATGCAGACGGTCTGCGTTTCACTGTAGCATTGTCGGTGGGTATCGCCATCTTACTTGGGGTGCTGCGAATCTTAAAAGGGTGGCCAATTCAGTACATGATCATCGGTGGTTATATTGGTGTGGTGGTGCTCACCGCTTTCGCCCCTGAAAATATCATTGGGATAGCGTATGACTCTGGTGGAGTGACTACATCCACGATCACCGTTCCGTTGGTGACAGCTTTAGGGGTCGGCTTAGCCTCAGCAATCAAAGGCCGCAATCCTATGGTTGATGGCTTCGGGTTGATCGCCTTTGCGTCACTGCTGCCGATGATGTTTGTCATGGTTTATGGGATGGTGGTGACATGATCACTGCTCAGCAATTTATTGATACTTTTTTAGGCACCGTGATGGATGTGATTCCAATTACGGTGATCATATTTGGTTTTCAACTTGCGGTGCTGCGTAAGCCAGTCAATAACCTAGCCAAAGTGCTGATCGGTTTCTTTTATGTCATCCTCGGTTTGTCTCTATTCTTGATGGGGTTGGAGCTCGCGTTGTTTCCTTTGGGGGAGACGATGGCAATGCAATTGACCGAGCTAAGCTTTCTGACTGATTTTAAGGTCAGCTCTGGCCTAGAATTGGTTTGGTTTGATTACTACTGGGTTTACTTTTTTGCATTCTGCATTGGTTTTAGTACCACTATCGCCGAGCCTTCGTTAATTGCGGTGGCGATTAAGGCGAACCAAGTCTCAGGTGGCAGTATCAGCGTTAATGGGCTGAGAATTGCGGTGGCATTGGGTGTCGCTATTGGTATCTCACTCGGAAGCTATCGGATCGTTGCGGGCGATCCTATCCATTACTACATCATTTTTGGCTATGTCGTTGTGGTCATCCAAACCTTTTACGCCCCTAAACTTATTATTCCATTGGCCTATGATTCTGGCGGGGTGACGACATCTACTGTGACTGTGCCTTTAGTGACGGCTCTTGGATTAGGGCTCGCTTCAACCGTCCCTGGACGAAACCCAGTGATTGATGGATTCGGCTTAATTGCCTTTGCCAGCTTATTCCCGATTATTTCGGTAATGAGCTATGCCCAAATAACACAATGGTTAAACCGTTCATCCCCCCCTAAGGAGAGTAAAGATGCGCTTTAAACTTATCTTAGCGTTTGTAGAAGAGAGCAAGACAGACAGTGTGCTCGATGCCGCCCGTGATGCTGGCGCTACTGGAGCAACGGTGATTAACAATGCTAGAGGGCAAGGCCTGAACCAAAAACGCACCTTCTTCGGATTAACGTTAGAGGTGCAAAAAGATGTGTTGTTGTTTGTCGTCGAAGAGCATTTGGCGAGACATATTTTAGAAACCATCGGTGAAGTTGGGGAGTTCGACCAAGAATCAGGACAAGGGATCGCAGTACAGATCGATGTAGAAGATGCGGTCGGGGTCGCGCACCAAGTTGAGACTTTAACAAAGGTTGTGGAGGATGAGCTATGAGTACCAGTGAAAAGATCCGAGTAGGCGATGTCATGGCCAATACGTATGTGATTATCGATGGGCTAACCACGGTGTTAGAAGCTATTGAGATGGCGAAAAAGCACAAAGTGAAAGCGATCATTGTCGATAAGCGCCACGATGATGACGAGTACGGTATCGTCTTGATGAATGATATTGCCAAGAAAGTGTTAGCGAAGAATCGATCTCCTAAGCGAACCAATGTTTATGAAATTATGACTAAACCAGCTTTGAGTGTCTCTGCAGATATGAATGTGAAGTATTGTGCTCGTTTGTTTGAGCGCTTTGGTATCAGCCGTGCTCCAGTGGTCCGTGAGCACAAAATAGTCGGTATGGTTAGTTACAATAATATCGTGATCAACGGTATGGCGAGAGATGACGTGTAGCATTTAGATACGTACAATAGACTCATAAATTTTATGGAGAAGTACGTGTGAAATTATTTTTTGCTTCAGACTTACACGGTTCGCTGCCAGCAACAGAAAAGGCATTAGAACTCTACCAAGCGTCTGGTGCGCAATATTTAGTGCTATTGGGTGACATTCTGAATCATGGGCCAAGAAATCCGATTCCAGAAGGATACAATCCACCAGCGGTTGCAGAGAAGTTGAATACGTTTTCTCAAGAGATCATTGCCGTTCGTGGTAACTGCGACAGTGAAGTGGATCAGATGTTGTTGTCTTTTCCAATGATGATGGATTACTCATGGGTGTTATTGGAATCGGGTCAGCGTATTTTCTTAACTCATGGTCACCTGTACAACACAACGAAGCGACCAGCACTGAAAGCGGGCGATATTATTGCTCACGGCCATACCCATATTCCAGTTGCTGAGTACCAAGATGATATCTTCATTTTTAACCCTAGCTCGGTAACATTCCCACGAGAAGGGCACGCAGCAAGCTATGGCTTGTATGAAAACAATACGTTTAAAGTGATCAGCCTTGAGGGAGAGCTACTGGTGAGTGGGCTGCTCTAAATATATGGTTGCAGCTGCGAAAGGTTTACTTTGAGTCTGAGTGGCCCAGATCTCTATCTGGAGCAATGATGTTTCGTACTCTTTGCTTCAGAACTTTAGCCTCAGGAAAACCTCCGTCCGCTTTTCTTTCCCAAATCTGTATCCCATTACAAAAGATCTCGAATCGCCCACCCGTATCTGGGTGAAGACTGACTTGATGAATCTCTTCACTAAAGGTATGAAGCAACTCTTGGCATAGCCAGCTTGAGCGCAGCATCCAATTACATTGACGGCAGTAGTGTATTGTTATCGTTGCTTGCGATACTGTTGGATTTGATTCCGTATTCATAGTTAATCCTTTTAATTTTCTATATCAATAGTTTGACGCCAACGGCAAACGTCAATATTTCAAAGGCCGTTTTGACCGTCTGATTACTTGAACGGTTGGCTAGAAATGCACCTAGGCTCCCGCCTATAAATGAGCTAAGTAGAAGTATCGGTAGCCACAACCAGTATATCGGCGCACCAGCCTGTACGATTGCGATACCACCAATGCCATTCCAGAACAAACCAACGCATATCATAGTTAGTGCCACGGCCTGCTTATAAGTAAAACCAAACCAGCGAACCAGAAATAAGGTCACCAACAGTCCTGAACCGGCAGTAAGTGAGCCGTTGATGATACCAATTAGCGCAAGCCCAATACCACCTATGATGTAACCTTTGGTGTCTCGGTTTTTGAGTTGTTCATCTTGTCCCAACTGCTTCTTTAGTCGGGAGTAAACGCCAAGTGCTAAGATCATCGCCCCAAGCACTTTCTGTGCAATGTCGTCGGGTATCAGGAGCACGATATTAGCCCCAATTACCACACCGATACTACCCACAGCTATCAGGTAACAACAAATTTTCCAGCTTAGCGTTCCGCCTTTAATATGGCTATAGGCAGCCCCCAAACCTAACGCGACACTCGCGACTTTGTGAGTCGCTAAGGCGACCGAAAAGGGTAGGCCAAGAAAGATAAGCAATGGGAATTGAAGCAGCCCGGCACCGCCACCTGATAAGGAGGCGAGGGTATTGGCGATTAATGAACCAAAGAAGAGGGCAAGTGAGTTAATCCAGTCCATAGAGTCTCGTATTTGTCAAAACAGCGAACAAAAAAGGGGCATCATGCCCCTTTTTCTATTGGTCTACCGCTTAATGGTATTCAGCTATTCATATACGTAAATAGCGCCCCATTATTAGTTTGAAAACAATACGGTAGAACCGTGATTTAAGCTAGTCAGTAACAGCGCTTTCGGATTAATGATATCAATTCGACGGCTTTGTTCAGCATCCATCTTGATCACCTGAGTTATGAGGTCTAATTGATCTTTAGAGAAATCCTGACGTCGAGCCGACGTGACATCTTTAAACTCAGTCGGAGAGATGAGTAAGTAATTATCGTTGATGTCCCACTGGCCAGTTTCGGATATGTTGATCACATTCGCTGGCGCAGTTTGGGTGCTGTAAAGCCTGACTATTGACATTCTTAAGTAGGTACCGTTTGGTAAATATTTCGCATTCGATGACAGTTCTACTTTACGAAGTGGGCCGATAGAGTCGGCTTGCTTGTTGTCGCTAATCAGAGTCACCATTTTTGCTTGCCACTCGTGTTGAGTTAACAGGTGTTCTATTTTTGCATCATTACCCCAATACAACCAACCACTTAAAAACGCGGAAATAACCAGTAGAATAATGGATACTTTTAATTTCATGTTACTGATCACCTTTACAAATGTCGTTTAAATCCGACTGGTTGGCGTAAATTTTAAGGGTTATATTCTCGCTCGAATATTCTTGTGGGTGGATATAGTTAAGAGCAAGATTATTGGTTTGCCCACCTGTTGCAATCACTTCCGTTGGCTTCAATATACCTGCGTGATTTTTGTTGTAGTACAAGACACACTTTTTAATTGCGGGTAGCCAACTGGTTAGATCTGGGTGGTTGATTGGTGACTGTACTTTCACGCCATCCACTTCAGCTAATGTTTTGAACTCGGATTCTGTCGGGTTAGTCAATGTTAAAACCAGAACCGGCATAATGAAAGCAACAAGTAGCAACCAAAACGTTAACCACTTATTTGTGCTTTTAGTCGGAGTTACATTAGGAGCTCGTGTTGGCTCAGCTTCTACATCGGTTTCTTGAACCTTTGTTACTGGTTCTGGTTCAGCCGTTTCAGCAATGACTTCTTCCGTCATTGTCGTGTTAGCGAACGTTAAGATAGGTTCTACGTCATCTTCGGTAATTTCAGCGGATACTGGCTGATCATTTGATGACATTGGTGCTGAACGTTCAACGGTCGCAATAAATTGATATCCGCGCTTTGGGACCGTCTTTACAAATTCTGGAGATTTGGTCGAATCTTTCAGCATCTTTCTTAGCGTCGATACTGCTTGAGTTAAGCTTGAGTCATCGACCTCAAAGCCTTGATCTCGCCAAACATATTCATGCAATTCATTGCGAGTGATAACTTCATTGGGCCTTTCTGACAGCATTAGGAGAATGCGGCTTTCATTACTACCAAGACGTACGACTTCGCCATCGCTTAGTTGATCAACAAGTGAATTGCTGTTTGGATCAAATACAAACCGCTGTGCGAGAATAAGCTTTGTGCCGATATTACTCATTGAATTCTTCTATTTTGGGTGGTTTTGGGTGAGAAATAGACAAACATTAGGTGAAGTTCAGTCAATTCTTCACCAAATCATGGCTTCTTTTATGTTCTTTTATATTTATAACACTCAAGGATAATAAAAACAGATCAAAAAAACAGTGTTTTTATGGTTTTTGACCTTGAATTTACATTTGTCATCCTCATGTTAATGAACACAAGAGTGACATAAAGTGTTACGCCCTTAAAATTATTCAACATAAAGTATAGATGTTTTGGAGTAAAAATGAGCGAAACAGCAACGCAAAATAAAGAGACTCGTGGCTTTCAATCTGAAGTAAAACAACTACTTCATCTAATGATTCACTCACTGTATTCAAATAAAGAAATCTTCCTACGTGAGCTTATCTCTAACGCATCTGACGCGGCTGATAAGCTTCGTTTTCAAGCCTTATCAAATGGTGACCTTTACCAAGGTGATGCAGATTTAGGTGTAAAACTTTCATTCAATGCTGAAGCAAACACTCTAACGATTTCAGACAATGGTATCGGCATGAGCCGCGACAACGTTATTGAACATTTAGGTACGATCGCTAAATCAGGCACTGCGGACTTTTTCTCAAAATTGTCTGAAGACCAAAGTAAAGACTCTCAACTGATTGGTCAATTTGGTGTTGGTTTTTATTCTGCATTCATAGTGGCAGACGCAGTAACCGTTCGCACTCGTGCGGCAGGTTTAGCGAGCAATGAAGCCGTTCAATGGCACTCTGAGGGAGAAGGCGATTACACCATTGAAGACATCACCAAAGAGTCTCGTGGCACTGATATTATTCTTCATATGCGTGAAGACGGGAAAGAGTTCCTAAATGAATGGCGTCTGCGTGAAGTGATTGGTAAATACTCTGATCACATCGGTATCCCAGTTTCTATCTTAACTGCTGTTAAAGATGACGAAGGTAAAGACACCGAAGAGAAACACTGGGAACAGATCAACAAGGCGCAAGCGCTTTGGACTCGTAACAAATCTGATATCGACAAAGAAGAGTACCAAGAGTTCTACAAGCACGTATCTCATGACTTTGCTGACCCACTAACGTGGAGCCACAACAAGGTTGAAGGTAAGAACGACTACACAAGTCTGCTTTACATCCCAGCCAAAGCACCTTGGGACATGATGAACCGTGACCATAAGAGCGGCTTAAAGCTTTACGTGCAGCGTGTATTCATTATGGATGATGCTGAGCAGTTCATGCCATCTTACATGCGTTTCGTTCGAGGCTTGATTGACTCAAATGATCTACCTCTCAACGTGTCTCGTGAAATCCTGCAAGATAACAAGGTAACTCAATCTCTACGTGGTGCATGTACTAAACGTGTTCTAACGATGCTTGAGCGCATGGCGAAGAATGACAACGACAAGTACCTAGAGTTTTGGAAAGAGTTTGGCCTAGTAATGAAAGAAGGCCCAGCTGAGGACATGGCGAACAAAGAGAAGATCGCTGGTCTACTTCGCTTCTCGTCAACGGAAGTGGATTCTGCTGAACAAACTATCAGCCTAGCGTCTTACGTTGAGCGTATGAAAGAAGGCCAAGACAAGATCTATTACCTAACAGCAGATAGTTACGCTGCCGCTAAGAACAGCCCACACTTGGAGCAGTTCAAAGCAAAAGGTATTGAAGTCGTTCTAATGTACGATCGCATTGATGAGTATGTAATGAACTACCTAACTGATTTTGACGGTAAGCAGTTCCAATCGATCACTAAAGCGGGCTTAGATCTAAGCAAGTTTGAAGGCGAAGAAGAGAAAGAGAAGCAAAAAGAGACAGAAGAAGAGTTCAAATCTGTTGTCGAACGCACTCAAGCTTACCTAGGTAATCGTGTTAAAGAGGTTCGTACTACTTTCAAACTAGCAACAACGCCAGCAGTAGTTGTGACTGATGATTTCGAAATGGGTACGCAAATGGCTAAGCTTCTCGAAGCTGCGGGCCAAGCTGCACCTGAAGTTAAGTACATCTTTGAGATTAACCCTGAGCACGCTCTAGTTAAACAGATGGCAGACGAAGCGGACGAGCATGCGTTCGGCCGTTGGGTTGAGCTGTTACTTGGCCAGGCTATGCTGGCTGAAAAAGGCTCAATGGAAGATCCGTCACAATTCTTGGGTGCAATCAACGAGCTACTAACAAAACGTTAGTCTTTCGACTTTGGGCTAAGCCAATAATTGTATTAAAAAGCTCGCAAATGCGGGCTTTTTTTATGAACGTCTTTGAAAACTCATTAAACGTGGTCAACGTCACCGTTATCGTGGCAATAAATGCTACCAATGCATTCTTTAGTCGTAAATTCAGCCAAATTGAATATTAATGTGATAGAATGCTCGACCTAATCAGCTGAGAGAGAAAGTATCGTCTCCAGCTGTATGATTTTTAAACGTTATACCGAAACTTACCGTTTTGCTTCTGTTTACAGTTTTGCTTAACCTCTACTGTTATCTAACGCTTTCTGTTTATCTTACAAATGAACTAGGAAGGTAGGATAGTGAGCTTCGGTATAAATCATAATTTTATAAGAGGATTAAACATGCGCATCATTCTTCTAGGTGCTCCTGGCGCGGGTAAAGGTACTCAAGCTAACTTCATCATGAACAAATTTGGTATCCCTCAAATTTCAACTGGTGACATGCTACGTGCTGCTATCAAAGCGGGTACTGAGCTTGGTAAGCAAGCAAAATCAGTAATCGACGCTGGTCAGCTAGTTTCTGATGAAATTATCCTTGGTCTTATCAAAGAGCGTATTGCTCAAGATGACTGCGAAAAAGGTTTTCTACTAGACGGCTTTCCACGCACAATCCCACAAGCTGATGGCCTAAAAGAAATGGGTATTGCTGTTGATTACGTTGTTGAATTTGACGTAGCTGACGATGTGATTGTTGAGCGTATGGCTGGTCGTCGTGCTCACCTTTCTTCAGGTCGTACATATCACACTGTGTACAACCCGCCTAAAGAAGAGGGCAAAGATGACGTAACTGGCGAAGAGCTAGTGGTACGTGATGACGACAAAGAAGAAACAGTTCGTGCACGTCTAGGTGTATACCACGATCAAACAGCGCCGCTTATTTCTTACTACGGTAAAGAAGCGGAAGTCGGCAACACTAAGTACCTTAAATTCGACGGTACTAAGCAAGTTGCTGAAGTTAGTGCAGAACTTGAGAAAGCACTAGCATAATTGGCTAACAGCCAGTTTTAGAATTTGATATATTAGAAGCGACCTTATGGGTCGCTTTTTTTGTTCCAAATTTTAGTACGATACCAATCTCGATAAGTTTGATTGCGCTGATTTAAGGTTTTTAGCCCTGATGATGGATAGCAGTTTAGAGTTTGAGGTACCTCACGTTCAGAATGATTATTCAAACATTTGGTATGCTCAATGATCTTGAACTTATGTAGATTAGTATATTACTTTCCAGAAAATTACATATGAGTCTCAGGTATCTATGGAAAATAATAAAAAGCAGGGCGTTTTACTGGTGAACTTAGGGACTCCAGATTCGGCGACCCCAGCTGGCGTTCGTCGATTTTTGAGTGAGTTCTTACATGACAAGCGAGTGGTTAACCTAACGCGTTGGCTCTGGTGTCCTATTTTGCACGGGGTGATTTTACCGATTAGAGCGCCGAAAGTGGCTAAGCTATATCAGTCGGTCTGGATGGATGAAGGCTCACCACTGCTTGTGTACTCCCAAAGACAAGCTAAAAAACTCCAGAAAAAACTAGAGATGCCGGTTGCACTGGGTATGACCTATGGCAACCCAAGCCTAAAGTCGGGTGTTGAGCAGCTGATGGAGCAGGGCGTTGAAGATATCATCGTACTGCCTTTATATCCTCAGTACTCTGGAACAACCACAGCGGCTGTTTCTGATGGTTTAACCAAAGCGTTTAAGCAGATGCCAGTAATTCCAAGCTATCGCTTTATTCGTGATTACTACGCGCACCCTAGTTATGCCAAAGCACTGGCTGAAGGCGTTCGCAGTCATTGGGAGCAAAATGGCAGAGCCGATCACTTGGTTTGTTCGTTCCATGGTATTCCTAAGCGCTTAGCTGATGAAGGTGACATCTATCCTCAACATTGTGAGGCGACAACAAAACTGCTTGCTGAAGAGTTAGGCTTATCTGAGGAAGATATCACCATGACATATCAGTCGCGATTTGGTCGAGAAGAGTGGTTGAAGCCTTACACAGATGAAACGCTTGAGTTACTACCAAGTAAGGGCATTAAGAGTATCGATATTATGGCACCGGCGTTCTCAGTAGACTGCTTGGAAACATTGGAAGAAATTTCTGATCAGTGCAAAGATACCTTCATTGAAGCTGGTGGTGCGGACTTTAGTTATATTATGTGCCTTAACGACAGAGATTCGCACATCGATATGATGGCAGAGCTAGTGGCACTTCACCGTTAATTGATATGTAGGTTCTATACATAACAAAAGGGCTGCTCATTGATTGAGCAGCCCTTTTTAATTAATGTTCTGAAGTCATTTTAGATATTAGATATTAAGCGACAGATGTTTCTGCTGATTGATCTGCTTTTGGTTCTGTGTCAAGCGTCATGTTGGTTTCTACGCCATGCATCCATGACACAAGTTTACCAGCACAAAGCAGCAATAATATGCCACTAGCCGTTGCGGTAATCGCTATACCACTGAAGATTGCCATAGCACCAAACTCGCCAACATGAGAACCAACCAGACCTGCTACGTAGTTTGCCACCGCGTTGAAGCCAAACCAAGCGCCCATCATCAGAGAGGCTAAACGAAGCGGAGCTAGCTTAGTGACCAACGACAGGCCAATGGGCGATAGACAAAGTTCACCAAGGGTATGGAAGAAGAAAGCACCCACCAGCCATAACATTGATGTTTTCACTGCTAGGTCACCACCTTGTTCCATTACCGCGCCCATCATGCACACGAAACCCAAAGCTAAGAAGAACAAAGCCATAGCAAACTTCACCGGGGAATTTGGTTCACGCTTACCAAGCTTGACCCAAAATGCGGCAATGAATGGCGCAAGAGTAATGATGAAGAATGGGTTTAGGGACTGGAACCACGCGGCAGGCACTTCAAAACCACCAATCATACGGTCAGTATATTGTTGCGTGTAGATGTTCATCAGACCACCTGCTTGTTCAAAGCCAGCCCAGAAAACGATCACGAACAGACCCATAATTAAAATCACTTTTAGTCTGTCAAATTCTTCTTTGGTTAGTGGATCTTTTTCTTTAGATTTGTTTAAGGCTTTTGCTCGAGCTGCAGCAGGCACTGAACCTATGTTACCTAACCACGATTGAGCCATAGTCACTTGCATGATCAAACTAATAATCATACCAATGCCAGCGGCTAGGAAGCCGGCTTTCCAGCCGAAAGAGTCGACTGCAACACCTGAAATTAATCCACCAAGCAGTGCGCCTAAGTTGATGCCCATATAGAAAATAGTGAAAGCACCATCACGTCGGTTGTCGCCTTCTTGGTACAAGTCACCAACCATGGTCGAGATGTTTGGTTTAAACATACCGTTACCACTGATAAGCAGAGCTAAACCGAGGTAAAGAGCATTTACTTGGTCTAAGCCAATAAAGCCATTGGGTAGAGCAAGTGTAAATTGGCCTAGCGCCATTAATAAACCGCCAATCAGGATCGATTTACGTTGTCCTAAGTAATTATCAGCAATCCAGCCACCGATTAAGGGTGTAATGTATACTAAGCCAGTATAAATACCGTAGAGATCAAGTGCGTCTTTCGTCGACCAACCGAGCCCACCGTTAATAGTGGTGTCGGTTAAAAATAAAACCAGAATTGCACGCATTGCGTAATAGGAAAAACGTTCCCATAATTCTGTGCTAAAAAGTAGGAATAGGCCTCTAGGGTGGCCAAAGATATTGTGATTGCTTGGCATAAGTTTTACTAACTTCAGGTATTAAAAGATTTTATAGTAACTTATGTATACAGAGTGGAATAAAAAACTGCAATAGGTGTTTTTTGTAGTTTTAAAAGTGTATTTATTTAAAGTGCTGATATTAATGGCTTTTTATTGAGTTTTGTTCTGAAAGTGTGTGATGAAAACTAATTTTCCAGATTTGAACTGGATGATTAATGCGCCTTCTTTAGTGCCTATCGAATGGTGTTTTACTTATGTATTAGTACGGTGTATGGGTTGGTCGAAAATGAAAATGCGATCTAATAGGTTTTTTATATACCAATACCTTCTATATTCCTTATTTGTATGTAAATCTTATCGCTGTACAATATCTAATTGCATTTTTGAAGGCTATTTTCTTGGTAAATAGCTCTATTCGGAAGATTACTCTGTTGATAACGGTTCATATTATTACGCCTAATTAAACCGTTTTATGCTGTGGTAAGATGTCCCAAAATAAAATAAATGGCTAGTAAAAATGAAACGTTGGTATTTAGTCTACTGTAAGCGTGGTGATCAAAAACGCGCACAGCAGCACTTGGAAAATCAGGGGGTAGAGTGCTTTTATCCCCAAATCGAAGTTGAAAAGTCAGTTCGAGGAAAAGAAAAACGGGTCAAAGAACCGTTATTCCCTTCTTATATATTTGTCCGCTTCGACTATGAGCAAGGTCCTAGCTTCACAACCGTTCGTTCAACCCGTGGTGTTGTGGACTTTATTAAGTTTGGTGCAAGGCCACATGAGGTCCAAGGAGACTTGGTGTTTGATCTCAAAGAGTTTGAGAAGTGCTGCAGCAACGAAGTGGAAGATTGTTGTGTTGAGTTTGAATCTGGGCAGGTAGTTAAGATTCAGAGTGGCCAGTTTGCTGGGGTTGAAGCTATTTTCGATCAGAAAGACGGTGAAGCTCGCTCTATTATGCTGGTAAAAATGATCAGCCAAGTGGTTCCAATCAGTATTGAGAACGAAGCACTACAAGCTCACGCATAAGTGCAGCAACACAAAAAAACAGGCTTAAAACGAAAAAGGCGCATTATGCGCCTTTTTTAGTCTTTAGGGATTGTTCAAAACACGTTAAGCGTTGTAAGCATCGTTGTGAACGGTTTGAACTGCACGGCCTGATGGGTCGACACAGTTTTTGAATGACTCATCCCACTCAATCGCTTTCGCTGATGAACAAGCGACTGAAGGGCCGCCGGGCACACATTCTGCCGCTGAATCTAGAGGGAATAACTCTTCAAAGATTTCGCGGTAAGCGTAACCTTCTTTAGTTGTTGGCGTGTTGTAAGGGAAGCGAAACTTAGCAGCTTCCATTTGTTGATCCGTGACTTTCGCTTCAGCTGTTGCTTTCAACGTATCAATCCAATCGTAGCCAACACCATCAGAAAACTGTTCTTTTTGACGCCAAGCGATTGAGTCTGGAAGGTAGTCCTCGAAACACTCACGTAGGATGTGTTTTTCCATCTTACCGTTACCACACATCTTATCTTCAGGGTTCAGACGCATTGCGACATCGATGAACTCTTTATCCAAGAATGGTACTCGGCCTTCAACACCCCATGCCGCTAGCGATTTGTTTGCACGAGCACAATCGAACATGCTTAGAGCAAGCAGTTTACGAACGGTTTCTTCGTGGAATTCTTTCGCGTTTGGCGCTTTATGGAAGTACAGGTAACCACCAAAGATCTCATCAGCACCTTCACCAGACAGTACCATTTTGATGCCCATTGCTTTGATCTTGCGAGCAAGCAAGTACATTGGCGTTGATGCACGAATCGTCGTTACATCATAAGTTTCGATGTGATAGATAACATCACGGATGGCATCTAAGCCTTCCTGAATGGTGTAAGTCATCTCATGGTGTACAGTCCCGATTTTGTCCGCAACTTCACGAGCAGCGATAAGATCTGGTGCGCCTTCTAGGCCAACGGCGAATGAGTGCAGCTGTGGCCACCAAGCTTCAGATTGCTCATCATCCTCGATACGCATGGCAGCAAAACGTTTAGCGACTGCTGAAGTGATTGATGAATCAAGACCACCAGATAGAAGTACACCGTAGGGAACATCAGTCATTAGTTGACGCTTAACAGCAGCTTCTAATGCCTCAGTCAGTTCTTCTTTGCTTGTGCTGTTACCTTGAACGGCAGCATATTCGTTCCAATCGCGAATGTAGTAGCGTTGAGGCTCTGCATCTTTTGAAGAGTAGAAGCTACCAGGGGGGAACTCACTGACCGTCTTACATACAGGTACTAGCGCTTTCATTTCAGAAGCGACGTAGTAGTTACCGTGCTCATCATAGCCTTGATAAAGCGGGATGATTCCGATGTGGTCACGACCCACTAGGTACTCGTCTTTGTCTTCGTCATATAATACGAACGCAAAAATACCGTTAAGTTCTTCTAATAGCTCTGCGCCCATTTCTTGGTATAGGGCAAGAATTACTTCGCAGTCAGAATCCGTCTGAAACTGGTACTTGTCTTCATAGCGTGCGCGAAGTTCTTTGTGGTTATAGATTTCACCGTTTACTGCAAGAATGTGCTTTTTGTCTTGGCTGTATAGCGGCTGGGCACCACTGTTAAGGCCAACGATAGCTAAACGTTCATGAGCGAGGATGGCTTTCTCACCAGCATAGATGCCAGACCAATCAGGGCCGCGGTGACGAAGCTTTTTAGACATTTCTAAAGCAATAGGGCGAAGTGCTGCGGCATCACTTTTAATGTCGAGAATGCCAAATACTGAACACATAGAACTTCCTTTTAAATAATTTCTAAATCAACTGTATTTAATTTGCCATTTTGGCTAAAAAAAGCAACCAGATGTGAGTAAAAAAATAATATAAAGGCTCGTACATTGGAAATAATCTAATAATAGTGTTGTTTTTGTGTTTTATATCTAATTGCAGTTGGTTTTTTATACGAAAGCCTCTCAAAAGTGCACAAGTTCGCAATTTTGAGAGGTTTGGAGAGAGGTTTTAGACTAGATTTTATTGATGTTTGGGTTTAATTGTTCACATACATGCCGAGCAAAACCACTACCAGCTTCACTGTAAATGTTGAATGCTGCATCGACGCCATTTTCTTTTAATGTTTCGAGTTGATCCGGGTATTCGGCAATCGCTGCAATTTGACCTTTAAAATTACGCGACTTCAATTGTTCTATAGCGGTTTGATTACCTTGGTGATGAGGCATCGCCAAGATCACCAGTTTTACATTGGCTGTATCTAAAATTCGTTCCCAAAAGTCTGGGTCAGTTGCGTCGCCAGAAATTACGTTTCTTCCGTGGCTTCTGTGGTTGTGCGCAGCATCTTCACGCACCTCCACACCTAAGCTGACTTTGCCGTAGCGTGAACGTAGCTCGTCGTAGGCACCGGTACCAATTCGTCCCATGCCAAGGATAAGTACTTGAGCACGACCAGGGTCGATAAGTTGGTCTCGTTGGTGAAGTTTCTCTGCGGCGTGCTCTTTTAGCCATTTTCTGGATTGTTGATAAAGTTTGTGACCAGCTCTATTTAGAGGAGCAGCGATTAAGAACGAAAGTGATACGGCAATAGCCACTGCCACTAAGATGTCACCAGACATCCAACCCATCTTAAAAGCTAGGCCACCGACTATGAGGCCAAACTCACTGTAGTTAAACAGCGATAGAGAAGCGAGGAGTGACGTTCGAACACGGAACTTAAAGCGGTTGAGTACTAAAAAATAAAGTAAACCTTTGACTGGTAGTAACAATAAGAATAGGACAGCGAGCATAAATCCTTGAATGGTTGGTTGCTCGGATAAGCCAATATTCAAGAAGAAGCAAATAAGGAAAAGCTCTTTAAGGTTAAACAATGATTTTGATAGCTCTGAGGCTTTAGGGTGGCCTGCTAGTAACATACCTAGGATAAGGGCACCTAGATCTGGTTTCATGCCAACAAGCTCGAACAGGCCGGCGCCTATCACTAACGCGAAGAAAATGCCGAACAGAACTAACATTTCACCGTGCCCAACCCAATCAAGTACTTTGTAGAAAAGGGGGCGTAAGAATGGAAGAGCGAATAATGCGATGGCATACCACTCTGGAATTTTTCCTGTAGATGCTGTCAAAAAGACCACGGCAAAAATATCCTGCATCACCAGAATACCTATTGCTAATGTTCCGTAGGTCGAATTCATTTCTCCTTTCTCTTGCAGAGACTTAACTGCGAATACGGTACTAGAGAAAGAGAGGGCAAAGCCAAGTAAAACGATTTGTTCCATCGACATGGCAGCTAGCGATGAAATACCTAAGAGCTTAAAACCAAATAGGGCGGCCGCAAAAAACAGAGTCGATAAAAGATTGTGAATTGTTGCCCCTGCCCAGATTTCCTTAGAGAGTAAGGTTTTGATGTCGAGCTTTAAACCAATAGTAAACAGGAGCAGCGTGACGCCGAGGTCCGCTAAGGTAATGATGGTGTCATTGGTTTGAAAGCCTAGAGCATATAGCCCAAAACCTGCGACCAGAAAGCCAACTAACGGGGGAAGGTGACACTTTAAAGCAATAAATCCTGCGATAAACGCAGTGGATATTAATATAAGTTCCATAACTTGTTGTTTTAGTTCCCTAGCTTAAAAAAACGGGCCGTGTTTATACAAACACGGCCCGCGGAAAATCAGAATGGTTTTCTTTAGTCTTCGAGTAGCTTTTGAAGTAACACGCCGTTGAGCATAGCGCGCTTAATCATGGCAAAAGCTCCCATCGTAGGATGTTTGTCGATCTGCGATGCTACAATAGGTAAGCCGCTATGGAAAGTCGTTAAAGACTGATTCTCTACATTGCGCTTAATTGCAGGGAAAACAACCTCTTGTGCCTTCGTTATGTCACCGGCAATGATCACTTTTTGAGGGTTAAATAAGTTAATCGTCATTGCGATAGCCTTACCTAATTGGTTCCCTACGCGAACTAAGCTCTGCTTGGCTAGTTCGTCACCGTTGATAGCATGGTCACAAACATCTTGAATAGTAATATGTTCAAGTTCTGTCAAAGAAGACTTATAACCTTGCTTAATCAGTTTCTGTACTCGTTCAATAATCGCAGGGTTCGCAGCTACTGTTTCAAGACAACCGAAATTACCACACTGACACTGTTCACCTAGGGGATCAATTTGGATATGACCAATTTCCCCAACGTTACGATTGTGGCCAAGGAAGACTTGGCCATTAACGATAATGCCAGCTCCAGTACCACGGTGAACGCTCACTAAGATCGAATCTTGGCTGTCTTTACTTGCACCGAAGTAGTGCTCGGCCAGCGCCATCCCTCTGACGTCATTGCCAACAAAGCAAGCCACATGGAATGTGTCGCGAATAATGTCACTTAATGCTAGGTTATCGATATCCGTGTTTGGCATATACTCAACGACACCTGTCGTCGGATTCACCAAACCTGGAAGAGTGATACCAATGGCAATCAGTTGGTCGATCTTTGGTTGATGTTCTGCAATGAAAGCCTTCAAGTTATTGAGCAAACCTTGGGTCAGGTCTGATTGATCTGAATAATCAAGGTCTTGCTGCTGAAAAGCCAATTCACGACCACCTAGATCATGAAGGCTCACTTGAATGTAGTCTCGCCCCAATCGTACAGCAATGGAATGGAAAGGTTCTACTTCTGTAGTTAGAGAAATAGCGCGCCTACCGCCAGTAGACGCTTGTTGCGCTACCTCTTTAATTAGGCCGCGCTCTAAAAGTTGGCGGGTAATTTTTGTAACACTTGCCGGTGCGAGTTGGCTTACATCTGCCACTTGTATGCGACTGATAGGTCCTTTCTGGTCTATTAGTCTATATACTGCCGCACTGTTTAGTTGTTTAACTAAGTCTACGTTACCTATTTGTCCGCCATTCATACTTAATTATGCTCGTATTGTCCGTTAACAACAGTCGCTTTAACGTTAAAGTCTCGGTCAAATACAGCGAGGTTTGCAACCATGCCTTTTTTGATTCGACCTAGCTTACTTTCTACACCAATAGCTGTAGCTGGGTATAGCGTAGCCATGCGGAGAGCTTCGTCTAAAGCGATACCAGCGTGCTCAACTGTATTCTGAACTGCTTCAATCATAGTCAGAGCTGAGCCGCCCAGTGTGCCGTTTTCATCAACACACTTACCATCACGGTAATATACTTTCTTACCGACAAAAATAAAGTATTCCATGTTAGCACCTGCAGGAGCTGTGGCATCCGTCACTAATACCAACTTTTCTCCCTTGATTTTATGCGCAATTCGGATGTTAGCGTAATCAACGTGGAAGCCGTCAGCAATAATACCGGCGTAAACCTCAGGGGTATCGTAAATCGCACCAACAACGCCTGGTTCACGACCAACCATCGGAGTCATTGCGTTGAATAGGTGAGTGGCGAAGGTAATACCTGATTCAAAACCTTGACGCGCTTCTGCGTAAGTTGCGTTGGTGTGACCTATAGAAACTACTACGCCAGCTTTGTGTAGACGCTCGATATGTTCAGGGTCGTTAAGCTCGGGAGCTAGTGTTACTTTTGCAACAAGGTCGCTGTTCTCACAGATAAGCTCAATCATATCGCTATCGGATTTACGAATGTGATCGACGTTGTGGATGCCTTTCTTAGCAACGTTTAGGTACGGACCTTCAAGGTGCAAGCCTAAAGATTGGTTTTGGTATTGGTTGTGGTACTCGCGAGCTGCCGTGATAACGGCGCGCATGTCTTCATCTGATGAAGTGATTAGCGTTGGAAGGAAGCTAGTACAACCGGATTGCAGGTTTGCTTTGTGCATGATCTGCATTGTGTCAGCAGTGATCTCATCGTTCAGCATTACACCGCCACAACCGTTCAGTTGTAGGTCAATGAAACCCGGGCTTAGGTTCGCACCATTTAGGTCGCGAATCTCAATGCCTTCTGGCATTTCAGAGATTGGACAGACTTTTTTGATTAGTTCGTTTTCGATTACAACAGTATGATCAGTGAGAACATCACTACCTGTGTAAATTTTACAGTTACTTAGCGCGTACATAGTCAGCTAATCCTTATTTCGTGAGATCTTTAAAATTTCTTCGTTACGTAAATGTGGACTTAGTTTGCAGGCATCATTTACATAACGATTTATTTTCTATGGTCAAACAGATTTAAAAATGAAGTTAACTCAAAGCTTTGAAATTTAAGGTTTAATTAAATGTTAGCCATACATTAATATTGAACGTTAACTGTTATTCACATGGCTAGATATACGAATAGCCCCCCCCTCTTTTCCAACTATGAATTAGATTTAAATCTTATCTATAAATACCCATTTTTTGAATGATAAAATAAGTTTTATGATCTCGCTAGCAAAAACCTCTGGATTTGGTAAAAACTGGTGATTAGGATCACAAATGGTAAGGTTTTAATTTGCGGGGCAAAATTAATTGAATACACTGAAAAGGACTAAATTGAGCGACTAAAATAAGTTTCTCAAACGAATTCTAAAAATCCTATAGGGGGAAACAACTGGTGAATATTTTAGGATATGCACAGAAGTTAGGTAAGGCGTTAATGCTACCTATCGCAACGCTTCCGATTGCGGCGCTTCTATTACGTTTAGGTCAAGGCGATCTACTTGATATTCCATTTATGGCTCAAGCTGGTGGCGCTATCTTCGGTAACCTACCATTGCTATTTGGTCTAGGTATCGCAATTGGTCTTTCTAAAGACGGTAACGGTGCTGCAGGTCTTGCTGGCGCTGTGGCTTATTTTGTACTAACAGCGACAGCAACGACAATTAACGCAGACGTTAACATGTCATTCTTTGGCGGTATCTTCGCGGGTATCATCGCAGGTCACTCTTACAACGCTTTTCATGCGACACGTCTTCCTGAGTGGCTGGCATTCTTTGCGGGTAAACGTTTAGTTCCGATTATGGCTGGTCTATTTGCACTTGTTGCTGGTGCTGTATCTGGTGTGGTTTGGCCTGGAGTTCAATCCGGTTTAGATACGCTAGCTCATGCTGTCTCAACGTCTGGCGCTATCGGCCAATTCGTTTACGGTACTCTTAACCGTGCACTTATCCCTGTAGGTCTACACCACGTATTGAACTCATACTTCTGGTTTGGTATGGGTACATGTCAAGAAATCATCGTTGCTGGTCAAGGCGCATTCGCTAACATCACTCAACTTTGTGTTGACCCAGCGCTTGCTAAAACTCTAGTTGTTGGCCAAGAGCACACATTCACATTCGCTAACTCTGTAACTCCAGAAATCACTACTGTAGTTAAAGAAGTGACTGAAACTGTTAAATCTGGCGACCTACACCGTTTCTTCGGCGGCGATAAAGGCGCTGGCGTATTCATGAACGGTTTCTTCCCAGTAATGATGTTCGGTCTACCAGGTGCAGCACTTGCAATGTACCTAGCTGCTCCTGCTGAAAAGCGTAGCCAAGTTGGTGGTGCACTGTTCTCAGTTGCATTCTGTTCATTCCTAACAGGTATCACAGAGCCGCTAGAATTCATGTTCGTATTTCTTGCTCCTGCTCTATACGCAATGCACGCTGTATTTACAGGTCTGTCTCTAGTCGTTGCTAACATGTTTGGTACTCTACACGGTTTCGGTTTCTCTGCTGGTCTTATCGACTTCGTATTGAACTGGGGTCTAGCAACTAAACCATTCGTACTACTACTAATCGGTCTTGGTTTCGGTGCTCTATACTTCTTCACTTTCTCTTTCGCAATCCGCGCTTTCAACTTGAAATCGCCAGGTCGTGAAGATGATGACGAAGCTGTTGCTGTTCCTGCTGGCGACGCACCAAAGGGCGACCTTGCACGTCAATACCTGAAAGCTCTAGGTGGTCACGACAACCTAACTTCAATCGACGCTTGTATCACTCGTCTACGTCTAACTCTTAAAGACCGCTCTGTTGCAGATGAAGTTGTTCTTAAGAAACTAGGTGCTAAAGGTGTGGTTAAACTAGGTGAAAACAACCTACAGGTTATCCTAGGCCCACTAGCTGAAATCGTAGCTGGCGAAATGAAAGCTATCGGTGCAGGCGAAGACCTATCTGATGTAAAACTTCCATAGTAAGGGAAGTACTTAATTAAGACGTTAAGTTACTCTTAAGTAAGTATCAAACTGAAAGCCTCCCACATGGGAGGCTTTTTTGTGCCTGTGATTTAAGTTCGGTGAACAAGGTTCGTTCTATTCTTTACCGAATAGTAGAAATAATCACAATTAACGGACGGTTCTTATTGTGCAAAGGCAAAGAATTGTGGATGATTAGCAACAACGATCTTTCTATCTTTGACTGGCGCTACAAGCGAGCGTTTTCTTGGAGGCGGAAGATAACTTTCTCTGACAATACTAAATACATAGAGGTGCTATAGATGAGTGAAGCTGAGGCTCGTCCATCGAATTTCATTCGCCAAATTATTGATAAAGATTTAGCGGATGGTACACACAGTAGCGTGCATACTCGTTTCCCGCCGGAGCCAAATGGCTACCTGCACATTGGTCACGCTAAATCTATTTGCTTGAACTTTGGTATTGCTCAGGACTACCAGGGACAATGTAATCTTCGTTTCGATGATACAAACCCTGAAAAAGAAGACGTTGAATACGTTGAGTCAATTAAGAATGATGTAAGTTGGTTAGGCTTCGAATGGTCTGGTGATATTTGTTACTCATCAAACTACTTCGATACGCTTTACGCTTATGCTGTGGAATTAATTAATAAAGGCTTAGCGTATGTTGACGAGCTAAGTCCTGATCAAATCCGTGAGTACCGTGGCACGCTAAAAGAGCCAGGTAAAGCGAGCCCATACCGCGACCGCAGCCCTGAAGAGAACCTAGCGTTGTTTGAAAAAATGCGTGACGGTGGTTTCGAAGAAGGCAAAGCGTGTCTACGTGCTAAGATCGACATGAGCTCTTCATTCATGGTGATGCGCGATCCTGTTATCTACCGTGTTCGTTTTGCTCACCACCATCAGACAGGTGACAAGTGGTGCATTTATCCAATGTACGATTTCACTCACTGTATTTCTGATGCGTTGGAAGGTATTACGCACTCTATCTGCACTCTTGAATTCCAAGACAACCGTCGTTTGTACGACTGGGTGTTAGATAACATTACGATTGACAGCCAACCTCGCCAGTATGAGTTTAGCCGCTTGAATCTTGAATACACAGTGATGTCTAAGCGTAAGCTGAACCAACTTGTGGTTGAGAATCTAGTTCAAGGTTGGGATGACCCTCGTATGCCTACTATCTCTGGTTTACGTCGTCGCGGGTTTACTCCAAGCTCGATTCGTGAATTCTGTAAGCGTATTGGTGTAACGAAGCAAGAGAATATGATTGAGTTCGGTTCGCTTGAATCTTGTATTCGTGATGACCTGAATGAAAATGCACCTCGTGCGATGGCTGTTCTGGATCCTGTGAAGGTAGTGATCGAGAACTACGAAGCAGATACAGTAGAAACGCTAACCGTTGCAAACCACCCAAATAAGCCAGAAATGGGTACTCGTGAAGTACCATTTACACGTGAAGTTTGGATTGAGCGTGATGACTTCCGTGAAGAAGCAAACAAGAAGTACAAGCGTTTGGTTCTAGGTAAAGAAGTTCGTCTACGTGGCGCTTACGTGATCAAAGCAGAACGTATCGAAAAAGATGCAGAAGGTAACATTACGACTATCTTCTGTTCTTACGATAACGAAACTCTGGGTAAGAACCCTGCAGATGGCCGTAAAGTGAAAGGCGTTATCCACTGGGTATCAGCTAATAAAGCACTGCCTGCTGAGATTCGTTTATACGATCGTCTATTCACAGTGGCAAACCCAGCCGCTGCTGACGACTTTTCAGCAACGCTGAACCCTGAATCTCTGGTTACGCTAAACGGTTTTGTTGAGCCTAGCTTAGCTGAAGGCGTGGCAGAGCAAGCGTACCAGTTTGAACGTACCGGTTACTTCTGCGTAGATTCGAAAGACTCTAAAGCAGACGCGCTAGTATTCAACCGTACAGTTGGCTTGCGTGACACTTGGGGTAAAGCTGAAGCTTAATAGCTCTGTTTCTCAAAGCTTAGTTTCTCAAGATGCGATTAATAAAAAACCGGCTTAGAGCCGGTTTTTTTGTATCTGGATAAAATAACAAATTGTGGGTCAAGCTGATGTGAATCTTACTACCGCATGAGCCCAAATAAAAAACGCCGGTCTAAGCCAGCGTTCTTTGTTACTTCTTCGCTTTATGTGCGTCTGGGTTGCCTTTGCAATCCCCAGTGATGCTTTTACCATACAGATACAAACTGTGGTTAGTTAGCTGTACGTTGTAGCGTTGAGCGATTTCTTTTTGTCTTTCTTCGATAAGATCATCAGAGAATTCGATAACTTCACCGCAGTCTAGACACACTAGGTGGTCATGGTGATGCTGTGTTGAAAGTTCAAATACAGACTTACCGCCTTCGAAGTGGTGGCGAGTTACAATGCCAGCGTCATCGAATTGGTTAAGCACTCGATAAACGGTCGCAAGCCCGATCTCTTCACCTAGGTCGATCAGCTTTTTATATAAATCTTCAGCACTAATATGTTGGCAGTCTGGTTGTTGTAATACTTCTAAAATTTTGAGCCTTGGGAGGGTCACTTTAAGACCAGCATCTTTTAGCGCTTGATTGTTGTCTGACATATACTTTCCTGTTGATGATCTGCAGCAATTAACAGTATTCAATATTAATACCATTATAGTTTAGTCAGGCATAACAATAAACCACGAACTTATAAGGGTTTCTATCCAGCATCACAATCTGTTTTGTAAATTGGAAGTATCTCACTTATAGTGGAGGTAAGACCAGTAACGGTCGCGGGATTTCTAATGTGAACATGGAATGTTGTCATGAACAAGCAACTTGCAAGAATATATAAACCAAGCATTGTAAGGTTCGCACTCAATGTTTGGCCTCCGTTTTGGGGCGCTGGTATTAAGATAGCCCATATTAGCTCTGATTTCAGGGTAGTAAAGACGGTGCTCAAGCTGCGTTGGTGGAATAAAAATGCCAATCGTACTCAATATGGAGGTAGTATCTTCTCCTTAACCGATCCGGTTTACTCGTTGATGTTAATGGGAATTTTAGGTGAGAGGTACTATGTGTGGGATAAAGAAGCGAGCATTAACTTTATCAAGCCTGGCCAATCTGACTTGTATGCAGACTTTGAGATAAGCCAAGGACAACTTGATGAGATTTATCGGCAGACGCAGCTTGGAGAAAAGTGTTTCCCAGAATTCATTATCTATGTAAAAGATAAACAGGGGAATGTGGTATCAGAAATCCAGCGAACCTTGTATGTAAGGAAGAAGCCACAATTTAGAGAAGATGACGATAAAGCCTTAGAAGCGGAATGTTAGTCTTTGAGTATTAAACAGAAAAACCTCCATTTAGGAGGTTTTTCATTATCTATATAGTTGTAATTAATTGTAACAATTAACAACCGTTAGAGGATTAGTCTTCTAGCTCTGCAAGGCACATCTCTTCGTGGATTTGTTTAACCCAGTTAGATACACGCTCATCGGTTAGCTCTGGTTGACGATCTTCATCAATACATAGACCAACGAATTGGCTGTCGTCACCTTCAACTAAACCTTTTGATGCTTCAAATTCGTAGCCTTCAGTTGATGTGTGACCTAAGATCGTACCACCTTTCGCTTCTACGATGTCACGGACAGTACCCATAGCATCACAGAAGTACTCTGCGTAATCTTCTTGGTCGCCACAACCGAAGATAGCAACAAGTTTGGTTGAGAAGTCAATTGCTTCTAGTTCTGGGAAAAAATCATCCCAATCACATTGAGCTTCGCCGTAATACCACGTAGGAATACCAAGCAGCAGTAGATCGAAGTTATCGATATCCTCTTTGCTGCTTTTTGCAATGTCTTGAACGTGAACGAGCTGTTTGCTCAATTGCTTTTGAATCATCTTAGCAACAGCTTCAGTGTTACCTGTATCGCTACCAAAGAAGAGACCTACACTTGCCATAGAATCATTACCTTTCATTTTGTCTGTTGTCGGTGTAATAAAGTTCGGAAGGGAGTCATTAGATCCCTGTTCCTTCCCAGCTTAGTTGGATTATCCCTTTGGCGATAAAACCTGCACAACCAAGGAAAAGTACTAACCATACGATGCGACGACCAAATACAGGGACGTTTCCCTGCTTTAGAACATCTCTAATTGCCATACCGATCAAAAAGAAAATCGCGGCAAATAGGAGATCTAAACCAACAGATTCAATGATGTTCATGTAGTCGTAAAGCATGGGAACCTTATATACCAATTTTGCTTGGGCGCACTATATCACTGTTGTGAGATAAAGTTAATCTACACTGATTACACAGTTCTCATTTATCTGCATGAAAAAGAGTACTTAAGCGATGAACTTTCTGATTGCTCTGAGTACTTCGGCTGGCTTTTCTGCATGCAGCCAGTGCCCCGTGTTTGCGATGACATGAGCTTTCGCATTAGAAAATTGCTGCTGAACAGCGGTTTGATGTTCAGCCGTGAGGTAATCAGAATCCCCACCTTTTATCAGCAAGGTTTTGACCGACGTTTTATCAATAGGTTTCCAACCAATGATCTGCGAGTAATTAGCGAGCAGTGACGCAACATTGAAACGCCATTCCATAACCCCTTGTTCTGATTTAAACAAAGATTTGGTCAAGAACTGACGAACGCCATCGATCTCGATATGGTTTGCGAGAACTTTAAGGGCGTCTGCGCGCGATGTTGGCTTTTCTTTTATTATAGCTTGTAGGCCAGCGAAGACGTTGTCATGGCGGTTATTTGTGTAGGCGACAGGTGCCATGTCTAAGACAACTAACTTGCGCAGTGTAAGGTGCTCTGTCAGTGCCATCGCTACTTTGCCTCCCATTGAGTGCCCAATGACAGTGACATCTTGTAGCTCAAGATTATTCAACAGTTGAGCGACATCCTGTGCCATCGCTTGATAGTTGTGAGTGTCACTATGGAAAGATTGACCGTGGTTGCGTAGATCGACACTAAGCATCTGATGATCGGCTTTTAGATCCCTAGCGAGTAAGCCAAGGTTGTCCAGATTACCGAATAATCCATGGATCAAAACAATGGTGTGACCCTCACCTTCAATTTTATAGTTGAGCTGTACTGACATTTTTATCTTATTCATGGTGGGTTTGACGTAGAGTATCCGCGCGGATCTCGCTATAATCCCCCAGAGTTTAAACATTGAGATTGTGAAAAGCGAATGAAAACAATTGAGGTTGATGAAGACCTATACCGTTTTATTGCGGGTCAGACAGAACGTATTGGCGAAAGCGCTTCAGATATTCTGCGCCGCTTGTTACAGGTTGATAGCCAAGGTATGGCTCCGATCGAAGAGATCGTTGAGCCAAAAGGTATCGTTGTTAGCAAAGAAGTCGGCTTTACTCCAGAGAAGGTCGATGGCGTTAAAGAAATGCGCTCACTACTAATATCAGATGAGTTTGCGTCACTAAAGAAAGCCATTGATCGTTTCATGCTGGTGTTATCGACACTGCATAAAATCGACCCTGAAAGCTTTTCAGAAGCAACTCAAGTAAAAGGCCGCAAGCGTGTTTACTTTGCAGATAACGAAGCGACTTTGCTAGAAAATGGCAATACGACTAAGCCTAAGGCCATCCCACAAAGTCCTTTTTGGGTTATTACTAATAACAACACTAGCCGTAAAAGACAGATGGTTGAGCAGCTTATGAGCCGTATGAGTTTTCAAGCAGAATTGATAGAAAAAGTAACAGGTTCAATTTAACGAAACCTGATTTAAACCTCATAATATCCATGGATAAGTAGATATTATGAGGTTTTTTTGTTTTTAAATTTTATATATAAGGATGTCTAAAATGGCTATGCACCCTCGTGCTGGGCAAAAAGCTCAGCAGGAAGATCTTCATAATATTCCGGCTTTAGTGGCTAACTATTTCTTACAGCAACCGGATGCTAACAACCCAGATCATAAAGTATTGTTTGGTACTTCTGGCCACCGTGGTACCGCAGACAAATCAACATTTAACGAAAATCACATTCTAGCGATTGCACAGGCAGTTGCTGAGGTTCGTGCCGAGCAGGGGACAACAGGCCCACTTTTCTTAGGTAAAGATACTCATGCTCTATCTGAGCCTGCGTTTTCTACTGTTATCGAAGTGCTTGTAGCGAACGGTGTTGAAGTTATTATTCAAGAAAAAAATGGCTTTACTCCAACACCAGGTGTCTCGCACGCGATCCTTACGCACAACCTAGCGAATGATAAAAAAGCCGACGGCATTGTTATCACACCTTCACATAATCCTCCTCAAGACGGCGGTATCAAATACAACCCGACACACGGTGGTCCTGCTGAAGCTGAATTAACTCAAGCGATTGAAGATCGCGCGAACGTTATTATCGCTGGGCAAATGCAGGGTGTTAAGCGTACTCCTATCGCACAGGCTAAACAGTCCGAGTTAGTGAAGGAAGTAGATCTCGTTGCCCCATACGTTGCTGATTTGGTTAACGTGGTTGATATGGAAGCGATTCAGAAAGCAAACATCAAAATTGGTGTTGATCCACTAGGTGGCAGCGGTATCGATTACTGGCGTCAAATAGGTAAAGCGTACAACTTAGATCTTACTTTGGTAAGTGAAGCCGTTGATCCTTCGTTCCAGTTTATGTCTTTAGATAAAGATGGCGTGGTTCGTATGGATTGTTCTTCTCCGTACGCGATGGCAGGTTTACTGGCACTTAAAGATGACTATCAACTAGCGTTTGGTAATGACCCAGATTACGATCGCCACGGTATTGTTACGCCAAAAGGCTTAATGAATCCAAACCACTTCCTAGCAGTATGTATTGACTACTTATACCGTAACCGTGAAGGTTGGGGCAAAGATGTTGCTGTTGGTAAGACACTGGTATCAAGCGCTCTGATTGACCGCGTTGTTGCTGATTTAGGTCGCGAGCTTTGCGAAGTGCCAGTTGGTTTCAAATGGTTCGTTGATGGCCTTTATAACGGTCAGTTTGGTTTCGGTGGTGAAGAGAGTGCAGGTGCATCTTTCTTACGTAAAGACGGTACGCCTTGGTCAACAGATAAAGATGGACTGATTCTTTGTCTACTTGCGGCTGAGATCACAGCAGTTACTGGTAAGAACCCACAAGAATACTACGAAGAACTTGCTGCTAAACACGGTGAATCTAAGTACAACCGTATTCAAGCAGTAGCCAATGGCGCACAAAAAGACGTGCTTAAGAAGCTATCTCCAGAGATGGTTTCAGCTGAGACGCTTGCTGGTGATGCAATTACTGCACGCCTAACGCATGCTCCAGGTAATGGCGCTGCGATTGGCGGCCTAAAAGTGACGACAGAGAACGGTTGGTTTGCTGCTCGTCCATCAGGCACTGAAGACATCTACAAGATCTACTGTGAAAGCTTTAAAGGTGAAGAGCACCTAAAAGCAATCGAAGCAGAAGCTCAAGAGATAGTTAACCAAGTATTTGCTGCCGCTGGTCTATAATCAAATCTCGATTACTAGAGTCACCAAATAAATAGTAGAAGGGTTGATGTGAAAGCATCAGCCCTTTTTATTTGTCTGTGAGTAAGTGGCTAAGACTAAGTCAACTCAATGGATTAGCCGTGTGGCCAACTTTGTGGCATCACAAACCAGAACTGCCCAGACTTGGTTTGTCCGTGAACGAAGCGATCACCAAACTCAGTAAGAGGTTCACAGGTGAAGTCATCAGTGCCCGCTGCCCATTGCTCTTTGGTGAGAGGATAGAGTACTTCAGAGATTAAATGGGCTTGGTTTTGATAGCACCAAAAACCGTTTACTTGGCTTGAATTAATGTCGTAACCCAAACATTCAGTAGGTACTTTTTGATCTAAGAAGGGGTTGGTATATAGACGACCCTGCATGAGGAGATGTTTTGAGTCGACATCGATCTCTGGATATTGCTCAGCAAAGGCCGTTGAAGACGACATACCCAATTGGTGGATCAACATCCTATCGAGCTTCTTATCTAATTGGTCATGAGCGTTAGGACCAAACCATGTTTGTTCATGAAGTAGGTAAAACTTAATCGCCACTTCCCAATGTTGCAGTTTTTGGCTGCTCTCTTCTTCGAGAATAAAGTCGATAGCACCTAGTGTTCTACCTTCAACATTAATCTGAATCTCATCGTACTTGATCGAATAATTATCCGAAGCACCGATAACTTGTTCACATAGGTGCTGGTAGAGGAAACCTAACCTAGGGTTACCATTATATGTATGTGATGAATCGATAGTATGAGGGCCTGAGAAGCCCTTGAGATCAGAAACGGGTGGTTTGATTTCCAGTAACGGTGGCGAGTCGATAACCCATTGGTAAAAACGTTGCAGTGCTGTCATCTTTTCCTCATAAACATAGCTCTTTATAAACATAATCCTGGGGCTTTCGACATTCTACCCGTAAATTGATATAACGGCGTTATTATAAAGGTAAGCTGGAAATAAAAATGAATAACTTACAATTAGAAAAGCTACTGAACGAAAAACTTCAGCCACAGCAGATTAAAGATTACTGTCCTAATGGTCTTCAAGTAGAAGGTGCTTCTGAAGTGAAGCGAATTGTAACTGGTGTAACAGCTTCTCAAGCGCTGATTGATAAAGCGGTAGAATTGAGTGCCGATGCTTTGTTAGTTCATCATGGTTACTTTTGGAAAGGTGAGTCAGAAGCCATTCGCGGTATGAAAGGCAAGCGCATTCGCACTCTGATTAAAAATGACATTAACCTTTTTGGTTATCATTTACCTCTCGATATTCATCCTGAACTTGGCAACAACGCCAAGCTAGCTGAGCTACTCGATATTGAGATAGAAGGAGGCTTAGAAGGGCACCCACAATCGGTTGCTATGTTTGGTAAGTTGAAAGCGCCAATGACAGGTGCTGAGCTTGCAGATAAAGTCAATCAAGCTCTGAGTCGTAAACCACTGCATATCGCTCCTGAAAACCAAGACAAACTGATTACCACTGTGGGTTGGTGCACTGGTGGCGGTCAAGATTACATTGAACTTGCCGCGTCTCAAGGTATTGATGCTTTTATCTCTGGTGAAATTTCAGAGCGCACAACGTACTCAGCTCGTGAGCAAGATATTCATTACTTCGCTGCAGGTCATCACGCAACAGAGCGCTATGGTGTGAAGGCATTAGGTGAGTGGCTAGCAAACGAACATGGTATAGATGTTGAATTTATCGATATTGATAACCCAGTATAGCCACATTTAGAGGTTGTAACTCTCTGGATATTTGTACCTTCATTGAAGTGATACGAAATACTGGTATACAAAAAAGGGTTGATGTTAATACATCAACCCTTTTTGATTTCAATTGATTAGAAAAGTCGAAACCTTACTATTCGCGTTCGTGTATCGCTTGGAAATCACGCTGCTCTTGACCAGTATACAACTGACGAGGGCGGCCGATACGATTCGTCGGATCGCTGTGCATTTCGTTCCAGTGTGCAATCCAGCCGACAGTACGAGACATCGCAAAGATTACCGTAAACATAGATACTGGAATGCCAATTGCTTTCAGAATGATACCTGAGTAGAAATCTACGTTCGGGTATAGCTTCTTAGAAACAAAGTACTCATCAGAAAGAGCGATACGTTCAAGTTCCATGGCTACGTCAAGTAGTGGATCTTGAATATTTAGCTCTTTAAGTACTTCGTGACATGCTTCGCGCATTACTGTTGCACGTGGATCGTAGTTTTTGTAAACACGGTGACCAAAGCCCATCAAACGGAATGGGTCATCTTTATCTTTTGCTTTCGCAACGTATTCTTCAATTTGATCTACGCTACCGATCTCTTCAAGCATACGCAGACAAGCTTCGTTTGCACCACCGTGAGCTGGGCCCCAAAGTGATGCGATACCAGCTGCGATACACGCAAACGGATTAGCACCCGATGAACCAGCCAGACGTACAGTGGACGTTGAAGCATTCTGTTCGTGATCTGCGTGTAGGGTCAAGATCTTATCCATAGCACGAGCAACGATAGGATTCACTTCATACTCTTCACATGGATTTGCAAACATCATGTGTAAAAAGTTTTCCGCGTAACCTAGGTCGTTACGTGGGTAGATAAACGGTTGACCGATTGAATATTTATAACACATTGCGGCCAGTGTTGGCATTTTTGAAATCAAGCGGTAAGCCGCAATTTCACGGTGTGTGTCGTTGTGAATATCAAGTGAGTCGTGGTAGAACGCTGCTAGAGCGCCTACAACACCACACATTACAGCCATAGGGTGAGCGTCACGGCGGAAACCGTGGAAGAAACTAGCAATTTGCTCATGCACCATAGTGTGACGTGTTACGGTAGTCTTGAACTTTTCGTACTGAGTTCGAGATGGGGCTTCACCGTAAAGAAGTATATAACACACTTCTAAGTAATCAGCGTTATTGGCAAGTTGGTCTATTGGATAACCACGATGTAAAAGAATACCTTTTCCACCGTCAATAAAAGTGATTTGAGACTCACAGGATGCAGTGGCAAGAAAACCAGGGTCAAAAGTGAAAAAACCGTTAGAACCTAGTGTTCGAACATCGATCACAGGCGTACCGAGTACACCCTCTGTAATCGGCAGCTCGATTGGCGCTTGACCTTCAATGTGAAGGGTCGCTTTCTTATCCGCCATAACAATCTCCTTTGTTTATTATTTAATCCATCCAGGATGTTTATGTGCGGTTTTTTTACTGGTCTTACGTGAGAAAGTCAATTTTTCTGCAGCTTTGTGTGCACTTGTTAGTGTTTTTTAGATTAAATTCGTTAAAAGTCTGGTCTGTGTAGCATTATTTGTTACGTCAATTGTATTAGAATGTTGCCAGCCGTATAGTGGCGCTGAAAAGTTTGGTTAAAACCTTATAAACGAAAGGCTAAGAAGAAATGTGAGGTGGCTTTCTTAGTCTAGCGATTAACAAATATTTTACAATTATCTAAGGCTCAACTTCAGTTATTTGTTAAGTTAATGTTAAATTTTGAAGGTTTGCGATCAAATTTTGTCCATAACAATATCATAAGGTTATTTAATGACCATAATGCTCAATGGAGCTGAGTGAGCAAGCCCGTGAAAGAAAGAAAGACAAGACCTGTTAATTTAGATTTACAGACCATCCACTTTCCGATCACAGCAATAGCTTCCATCCTACACCGTGTGTCTGGGGTGATAACTTTTGTCGCGATTGGAATTTTGCTTTGGTTACTATCCATTTCCCTCTCATCCCCAGTAGGCTTTATGGAAGCTAGCGACATTGTCGATGGTTTCTTCGTGAAGTTTATTCTGTGGGGCATTTTAACCGCTTTGGCTTACCACATTGCTGGTGGTATTCGTCACCTTCTTATGGACTTAGGTCACTTTGAAGAGCTGGAGTCTGGCGCTAAGAGCGCTAAGGTTGCATTCGCAGCAACAGCGGTATTGTCTCTATTAGCGGGGATCTTAGTATGGTAAACAACGTTTCCACTTTTGGTCGTAATGGTGTTCACGATTATCTACTTATTCGTGCAACTGCCATCATTATGACTCTTTACACTATCTACCTAGTGAGCTTCTGTGCTTTCTCTGGTGATATCTCTTACGTATCTTGGACTCAATTCTTTGGTGGAACCTTCACTAAAGTATTCACCATGTTAGCGCTTACTTCTGTTTTGGTTCACGCGTGGATCGGATTATGGCAAGTACTAACTGACTACATCAAATGCGCAAAACTGCGTGTTGGTCTTCAAGTCGGTGTTGTTGCAGTTCTTCTTGGATATTTCTTCTCTGGTCTGTTTATTTTGTGGGGTGCGTAAGTGACTATTCCTGTTCGTGAGTTTGATGCCGTAGTTATCGGCGCTGGTGGTGCAGGTATGCGTGCCGCACTGCAAATTTCTGAGCAAGGCCTATCTTGTGCATTGCTTTCTAAAGTTTTCCCTACTCGTTCTCATACGGTTTCAGCACAAGGCGGCATCACTGTTGCTCTTGGTAACGCGCACGAAGACCATTGGGAACAACATATGTACGACACCGTTAAAGGTTCTGATTACATCGGTGACCAAGACGCTATCGAATACATGTGTAAAAACGGTCCTGAGTCGGTAATCGAACTTGAAAAAATGGGCCTACCTTTCTCTCGTTTCGAGAACGGTACTATTTACCAGCGTCCTTTCGGTGGACAATCTAAAAACTTTGGTGGTGAGCAAGCGGCTCGTACCGCAGCTGCAGCCGACCGTACTGGTCACGCACTGCTTCACACACTTTACCAACAAAACATTAAGCACAAAACGACGGTTTTCTCTGAGTGGTATGCACTGGATCTTGTTAAGAACGAAGATGGTGCAATCTTAGGTACAACCGCGCTTTGTATGGAAACGGGCGAAGTTTGCTACTTCAAAGCGAAGGCAACAATCCTTGCGACTGGTGGTGCTGGCCGTATCTACGCATCAACAACCAATGCACACATTAACACTGGTGACGGTGTTGGTATGGCGATTCGTGCTGGCGTTCCTATGCAAGACATCGAAATGTGGCAGTTCCACCCAACGGGTATCGCTGGCGCAGGTGTATTGGTAACAGAAGGGTGTCGTGGTGAGGGGGGTTACCTTCTCAATAAAGATGGCGAACGCTTCATGGAACGTTACGCACCAAACGCTAAAGACTTAGCGGGTCGTGATGTTGTTGCTCGTTCAATGATGGTTGAAATTCGTGAAGGTCGCGGCTGCGATGGCCCTTGGGGTCCGCACATCAAGCTTAAGCTTGATCACCTAGGTAAAGAGACACTTGAATCTCGTCTTCCTGGCGTATGTGAACTTTCTCGTACCTTTGCTCACGTTGATCCAGTGAAAGAGCCAATCCCAGTAATCCCGACATGCCACTACATGATGGGTGGTGTTCCAACACAAGTTTCTGGTCAAGCTATTAAGCAAACGGAAGACGGAAGCGATGTTGAAATCCAGGGCCTATTTGCTTGTGGTGAAATCGCATCAGTATCAGTACATGGCGCCAACCGTCTAGGTGGTAACTCACTGCTTGATTTAGTGGTATTTGGTCGTGCGACAGGTCTACACCTAGGTGAGACACTGAAGAAGCAAGACGAAGCTAAGCCTGCAACTGAAGCTGACATTGAGCGTTCACTAGAGCGTTACAACCGTTGGGAAAACAGCACAGACGGCGAAGATCCAGCGCAAATCCGTAAAGATCTTCAGCAATGTATGCAGAACAACTTCTCAGTATTCCGTGAAGGCAAAGCAATGGCTGAAGGCCTAGAAGAGCTTAAAGCAATTCGCGAGCGTCTGAATAATGCACACCTATCTGATAAGTCTACAGAGTTCAACACTCAACGTATCGAGTGTCTAGAGCTTGAAAACTTGATGGAAACGGCATTCGCAACGGCTGTTGCTGCAAACTTCCGTACAGAGAGCCGTGGTGCACACGCTCGATTCGATTTCCCTGACCGTGATGATGAGCAATGGCTATGCCACTCTCTTTACAATCCAGAGTCAGAGAGCATGACTAAGCGTGGTGTAAATATGGAACCTATCCATCGCGAAGCGTTCCCACCTAAAGCACGTACGTACTAAGGAGATATGACCATGAAACTGAATTTCTCTTTATACCGTTACAATCCAGATGTCGATCAGAAGCCTTATATGAAGGAATATACCTTAGAGGTGGATGAAGGTTCAGACATGATGCTTTTGGATGCGCTTATTCTGTTAAAAGAGCAAGATCCAACCATCTCATTCCGTCGCTCATGCCGTGAAGGTGTATGTGGTTCGGATGGTTTGAACATGAATGGTAAGAACGGTCTAGCGTGTATTACGCCGTTGTCTGCGCTTTCTGGCCAAGACAAGATTGTTATTCGTCCATTGCCTGGCTTGCCTGTTGTTCGTGACCTGATTGTTGACATGACTCAGTTCTACGATAACTACGAGAAAGTGAAACCATTCCTAGTGTCTGATGGCAATGTACCACCGGCACGCGAAAACTTACAAAGTCCTGAGGAACGTGCGCACTTAGATGGATTGTACGAATGTATCATGTGTGCATGTTGTACAACATCTTGCCCATCATTCTGGTGGAACCCTGATAAATTCATCGGGCCAGCAGGCCTGCTGGCGGCGTACCGCTGGCTAATTGATAGCCGAGATACTGCGACAGACGAACGTTTGTCCGATCTTGATGATGCATTTAGCGTTTTTCGTTGCCATGGCATAATGAATTGTGTAAGTGTTTGTCCTAAGGGATTAAATCCGACGAAAGCGATTGGTCACATCAAGACCATGTTAGTGAATCGCTCGGTTTAAGTGATATAAAAAATTGCCGCCCTAGAAGCTTTGGGGCGGCCTTTTAATAGCTCGGCATAGACCGCAGCAAACGTGAAAACTACTGGTTAAGGGAAAATATGCACAACGGCGTGATGAAGGCATGGCTCGAGTCTTCACACTTGGCTGGCGCCAATGCAACGTACGTAGAAGAACTCTACGAACTGTATCTAAGTGACCCCGACTCGGTAAGTGACGAATGGAGAAGTGTTTTCGAAGAATTGCCTGTGCAAGCTTCAGAAACGGTGGAACAACCACACTCTCGCATTCGTGAATACTTCCGTCGACTCGCTCAAGAAACAAAGCATTACAATGTCCAAGTTAGTGATCCAGATGTCGATGCGAAACAAGTAAAGGTTCTGCAACTTATCAATGCTTATCGATTCCGAGGGCATCAAGCTGCAAATTTAGACCCCCTAGGTTTATGGAAAAGAGATACAGTCGCTGAACTGGATCCCTCTTTCCACACTCTTACCCAAGATGACCTCAATGAGACGTTTAACGTCGGATCTTACGCCATTGGCCAAGAGACGATGGTACTTAAAGATCTCTACAAATCTCTAAAGCAAACTTATTGTGGTTCGATTGGTGCTGAATACATGCACATGACGAATACAGAGCAAAAACGTTGGATTCAACAACGTTTAGAGTCTGTTTCTGGTCAACCCTCCTTCGATAAAGAAGAAAAGCAAGCTTTCCTAGAAGAGCTAACCGCTGCTGAAGGTCTTGAGCGCTATCTTGGTGCTAAGTTCCCAGGTGCAAAACGCTTCTCATTGGAAGGTGGTGATGCGTTGATCCCAATGACGAAGGAACTTATTCGTCATGCTGGTGGACAAGGCATGCGTGAAGTCGTTGTTGGTATGGCTCACCGTGGTCGTCTAAATATGTTGGTCAACGTGCTAGGTAAAAAGCCACAAGACCTATTTGACGAATTTGCGGGTAAGCACGACGACACATGGGGAACCGGTGATGTGAAATACCACCAAGGTTTCTCTGCGGACTTCGCAACACCAGGCGGCAACGTTCACTTAGCATTAGCATTTAACCCATCTCACTTAGAAATCGTAAACCCGGTAGTTATCGGTTCAGTACGTGCTCGCCAAGATCGCCTAGACGATAAAGATGGCAGCCGTGTACTTCCAATTACTATCCACGGTGATTCTGCTATTGCTGGCCAAGGTGTGGTACAAGAGACGTTTAACATGTCTCAAGCTCGTGGTTTCTGTGTAGGCGGTACGGTTCGTATCGTTGTAAATAACCAAGTTGGTTTTACAACATCTAATCCTCGCGATACTCGTTCGACTATGTACTGCACTGATATTGCAAAGATGGTTCAGGCGCCTATTTTCCACGTTAATTCGGATGATCCAGAAGCGGTGGCATTTGTGTCTCGCCTTGCATTAGACTACCGAAATACGTTCAAACGTGATGTTGTTATTGATTTGGTTTGTTACCGTCGCCACGGTCACAACGAAGCCGATGAGCCGAATGCAACACAGCCCTTGATGTATCAAAAAATCAAGAAGCACCCAACACCACGCAAGCTTTATGCAGACGTGTTGATGGAGCGTGGTGAGTTTGGTATCGATACTTCTACGCAACTCGTTAACGAATATCGTGATGCTCTTGATCACGGTGAAGTCGTGGTTAAAGAGTGGCGTCCGATGGCTCTTCATTCAGTAGATTGGTCCCCTTACCTAGGGCACGACTGGAATATTGAGTGGGATAACAAAGTTGATCTCGAGCGTCTGAAAGAGCTTGGTAACAAACTTTGCCAATACCCAGACAGCCATAAGCTGCAAAGCCGAGTAAATAAACTGTACAACGATCGAATTGCTATGGTGAATGGTGAGAAGCAAGTCGATTGGGGTATGGCTGAAACTTTAGCTTACGCAACACTGGTCGACGACGGGAAGCGTATTCGTATTTCTGGCCAAGATTCTGGTCGTGGTACTTTCTTCCACCGTCACTCAGTACTGCACAACCAATCTGATGCTAGCACTTATGTTCCTCTTGAGAACATTCATGATAAACAAGGGCCATTCCAAGTGTTTGACTCCGTGTTATCTGAAGAAGCTGTACTGGCGTTTGAGTATGGTTACGCGACAGCAGAGCCCGGTGGTCTAACGCTTTGGGAAGCACAATTCGGTGACTTCGCAAACGGTGCACAAGTGGTTATCGACCAATTTATCTCGTCAGGTGAGCAAAAGTGGGCACGTTTATGTGGTCTAACAATGCTACTTCCTCACGGTTATGAAGGCCAAGGCCCTGAGCACTCTTCTGCTCGTCTTGAGCGTTACCTTCAATTATGTGCTGAACAAAACATGCAGGTTGTTGTACCTTCAACACCGGCTCAGGTTTACCACATGATCCGTCGTCAGGTTGTTCGTCCAATGCGTCGTCCTCTGATTGTAATGTCACCAAAATCATTGCTTCGTCATCCTCTGTGTACTTCTTCTATGGAAGACCTAGCAGAAGGCACGTTCCAACCAGCTATCGCAGAAATCGATGATCTGGTTCCTGAGAACGTAAAACGCGTCGTGTTCTGTTCAGGTAAGGTTTACTTTGACCTGCTTGACCAAAGACGTAAGAACGAGCAAGACGATGTCGCTATTGTACGTATTGAGCAACTTTACCCGTTCCCTTATGAGGATGTGAGAGCTGCTATCGCACAGTACACAAATGTAGTCGATTACGTTTGGTGTCAAGAAGAGCCACAAAACCAAGGTGCTTGGTACAGTAGCCAACATAATTTCCGAGCTGCTATCCCAGTAGGTGCTGATATTCAATACGCAGGTCGTCCTGCATCAGCATCACCAGCTGTTGGCTATATGTCGGTACACTTGAAACAACAAAAAGCGTTAGTTGACGACGCTTTGACCCTACTTAAGAACTAGAAGTAAAAGGAAAATACGCACATGACAATTGAAATTCTGGTTCCAGATTTACCTGAATCTGTGGCTGATGCAACAGTTGCTACTTGGCACAAAAAACCGGGCGAAGCGGTTGCACGTGATGAAGTCATTGTAGATATCGAAACAGATAAAGTAGTTCTAGAAGTACCAGCTCCTGAAGCGGGTGTTCTGGAAGCTATCATCGAAGAAGAGGGTGCTACGGTACTTTCGAAGCAGCTTCTGGCTAAAATCAAGCCGGGTGCTGTCGCTGGTGAACCAACGAAAGACACCACTGAAGATACAGAAGCATCTCCTGATAAGCGCCATAAAGCTGCGCTAACAGAAGAGAACAACGACGCACTAAGCCCAGCTGTTCGTCGCCTGCTTGCTGAGCACAACCTACAACCAGCTGACGTTAAAGGCACTGGTGTGGGTGGTCGTATTACTCGTGAAGACATCGACGCACACCTAGCAGCAGCGAAAGCGGCTCCTGCAGCAGCATCTGCACCAGCAGTTGAAGCGCCAGCAGCGGCTCGCAGCCAAAAACGCGTGCCAATGACTCGCCTACGTAAGACAGTTGCAAACCGTCTTCTAGAAGCGAAAAACAGCACAGCAATGCTGACGACTTTCAACGAAGTGAACATGAAGCCAATCATGGACCTTCGTAAGCAGTACAAAGACCAATTCGAGAAGCGTCACGATACGCGTCTTGGTTTCATGTCTTTCTACGTGAAAGCAGTAACAGAAGCACTGAAGCGTTTCCCAGAAGTGAACGCTTCTATCGATGGTACCGATATCGTTTACCACAACTACTTCGACATCAGCATGGCGGTATCTACGCCACGTGGTCTAGTGACTCCAGTACTGAAAGACTGTGACACACTAGGTTTCGCTGATATCGAAAAAGGCATCAAAGAGCTAGCGATCAAAGGCCGTGACGGCAAGCTAACTGTTGATGAACTGATGGGCGGTAACTTCACTATCACAAACGGTGGTGTCTTTGGTTCTCTAATGTCTACGCCAATCATCAACCCGCCTCAAGCGGCAATTTTGGGTATGCACAAAATCCAAGACCGTCCAATGGCTGTTGATGGCAAGGTAGAGATTCTACCAATGATGTACCTAGCGCTTTCTTACGACCACCGTCTAATTGATGGTCGTGAATCAGTTGGCTTCCTAGTGACCATCAAAGAGCTACTAGAAGATCCTGCACGTCTGCTATTAGACGTTTAGTATCGCTAAAACGTCTAGTTAACCCCGTTAGCTAGACGTAAAAAGTTTCAAAGGCTAGGCTGCTCAACGTCTGGCCTTCAATTGAACTGTAAAGCCATTAGAAAATGGACAGCAGTTGATTTGAGAAGACCCTACAGACGTAACACAGGAAACTGTGTCGTTATGGAAATAATAATCCCTTAAGGGAAAATAAACGGAATATCAAAATGAATTTGCATGAATACCAAGCCAAACAGCTGTTTGCAGAATTCGGTTTGCCTGTACCAGAAGGTTTCGCATGTGATACTGCACAAGAAGCTTTCGAAGCTGCAGGTCGTATCAGTACAGCCAAGAAAGTCGTTAAGTGTCAAGTACACGCTGGTGGCCGCGGTAAAGCAGGCGGCGTAGAGCTACATGACACGAAAGAAGGCGTTAAAGAGTTTGCACAAAAGTGGCTAGGTAAAAACCTAGTGACTTACCAAACAGACGCTAATGGTCAGCCTGTAACAAAGATCCTAGTTGAAGAAGCATCAAACATTGCTAACGAACTTTACCTAGGTGCTGTTGTTGACCGTGCAACGCGCAAAATTGTATTCATGGCGTCAACTGAAGGCGGTGTGGACATTGAGAAAATCGCTGAAGAAACTCCAGAGTTGATTCACCAATCAGCGATCGATCCTCTAGTGGGCCCTCAAGCTTACCAAGGCCGTGAACTGGCGTTCAAACTTGGTCTAGTTGGCGATCAAATCAAACAGTTCGTTAAGATCTTCATGGGTCTTGGCCAAATGTTCTCTCAGTACGACCTAGCCCTACTAGAAATCAACCCGCTTGTAATTACTGGCGAAGGCAACCTGCTTTGTCTTGACGGCAAGATCAACATTGACTCAAACGCAATGTACCGTCAGCCAAAACTGCGTGAAATGCACGATCCATCTCAAGAAGATGAGCGCGAAGCACACGCAGCACAGTGGGAACTGAACTACGTAGCACTAGATGGCAACGTTGGCTGTATGGTTAACGGTGCAGGCCTTGCGATGGGTACGATGGATATCGTAAACCTACACGGCGGCAAGCCAGCAAATTTCCTTGATGTAGGCGGCGGCGCGACAAAAGAACGTGTAGCTGAAGCATTCAAGATCATCCTTTCTGATGACAATGTTAAAGCAGTACTCGTAAACATTTTCGGTGGCATCGTTCGTTGTGACATGATCGCTGAAGGTATTATCGGTGCAGTTAAAGAAGTAGGCGTAACAGTTCCTGTCGTTGTTCGTCTAGAAGGTACAAACGCAGACCTAGGTCGCGAAGTACTTGCTAATTCTGATGTTGATATCATTGCAGCTGAATCTCTAACAGATGCTGCTCAGAAAGTTGTTGCTGCTGCGGAGGCTAAATAATGTCTGTATTAATTAACAAAGACACTAAAGTAATCTGTCAGGGTTTCACTGGCGGTCAAGGTACATTCCACTCAGATCAAGCTATCGCATACGGTACGCAAATGGTTGGTGGTGTTTCACCTGGTAAAGGTGGTCAAACTCACCTAGGCCTTCCAGTATTCAACACAGTACGTGAAGCAGTAGAAGTAACTGGCGCAACTGCAACAGTTATTTACGTACCAGCTCCTTTCTGTAAAGATGCAATCCTAGAAGCGATTGATGCAGGTATCGAACTGATCGTAACGATCACTGAAGGTATCCCTACAACAGATATGATCGACGTTAAAGTGAAGCTAGAAGAAACTGGCGTTCGCATGATCGGTCCTAACTGTCCAGGTCTTATCACTCCAGACGAGTGTAAGATTGGTATCATGCCTGGCCATATCCACAAGAAGGGTAAAGTAGGCATCGTATCTCGCAGCGGTACTCTGACGTACGAAGCAGTTAAGCAAACAACAGATGAAGGCTTTGGTCAGTCTACGTGTGTTGGTATTGGTGGTGACCCTATCCCAGGTTCTAACTTCATTGATATCTTAAAGCTTTTCCAAGAAGACCCTGAAACTGAAGCAATCGTAATGATTGGTGAGATCGGCGGTACTGCGGAAGAAGAAGCGGCTGAGTTCATCAAAGCGAATGTAACTAAGCCAGTTGTTTCTTACATCGCTGGTGTTACTGCTCCTCCGGGTAAACGTATGGGCCATGCAGGCGCAATCATCTCTGGCGGTAAAGGTACTGCTGAAGATAAATTCGCAGCACTAGAAGCAGCAGGCGTTAAGACAGTTAAGTCTCTTGCTGACATCGGTAAAGGCCTACGTGAAATCACAGGTTGGTAATCAGCTGGCTTTTATCGATTGAGATAGAAGTTAATTGAATGATATTAAAAAGGCTTGGTCACTGACCAAGCCTTTTTCTTTTGTAAGCGGTTCTTTTGTAAATAATTGCCGCATCAACTGTTGTGTTGTTAAAAGCCAGAATGAATCCCGGCTATTCACTTTAGGCGCGGGTTCTGTACATTTGAGACAGCATAAACATTGCCGCCGCACTGATAACCACAGAAGGGCCAGCTGGTGTGTCATAGAACCAAGACAAGCTTAATCCACCGAACACAGCGATAGAGCCAATAATCGATGCGAGAAATGCCATTTGCTCGGGTGTATTGGCGAACTTTCTTGCCGTTGCTGCTGGAATGATAAGCAATGATGTCATGATTAATGCACCAACAAACTTCATACCTACCGCAATTACGATCCCAACCAATAGCATCAAGATAAGACGCATTAAATCAATGTTGGTGCCGTCAACCGCTGCGAGGTCTTCATTAACCGTCGTTGATAATAGTGGTCGCCAAAAGATAGCTAGTACCAGTCCTATCACAGCTGCACCTGCATAGATGAACACTAAATCAGTCGGGGATACCGCCAGCAAGTCACCAAATAGGTAACTCATTAGATCGACACGAACATTGTCCAAGAAGCTGACTGCTACAAGACCTAATGAGAGTGCACTGTGCGCCAAAATACCGAGTAGGGTATCGGTCGCGACTAGCTTTTGCTGTTGTAACGTAACCAGTAACACCGCCAGCATCAAACAGCAAATCAGCAGCGCTAAGTACAAATTAATATTGAATAAGAAGCCAAGCGCTAAGCCCATCAAAGAGGCGTGAGCAAGGGTATCTCCAAAGTAAGCCATCTTTCGCCAAACCACAAAAGAACCTAGTGGCCCCGCGATTAGAGCAATGCCCAAGCCAGCTAAAATAGAGGGAAGAAGAAACTCAAGCATTAGTGGTGTCCGTGTTTATGGTTTGAACATTCATGTACGTCGCCTTCGACAGGCTGCCCAGCGAGATCATGATGGTGATGGTCATGTTGGTGATGATAAAACGCTAGCGTCTCTTGGGTCGCGGTGCCGAAGAGTGCGATATACGATGGGTGGTGTCTGATGTCTGCTGGTGCACCTGAACAACAGATATGGTGGTGCAAACAGATTACATCGTCTGTTTTTGCCATCACTAAATGCAGATCGTGCGAAACCATAAATACCGCACAACCAAAGCGGTGACGGATGGTGTCAATCAGGTCATACAGGTCGATTTGTCCTTGTACATCAACGCCTTGGGCAGGCTCATCAAGAACCAGTAGGTCTGGTCTTCTTAGTAATGAACGAGCAATTAGCACACGTTGGTTTTCACCGCCAGACAATTGATGCATGTTGCTTTTTTGTAGGTGTTCAGCACCAACAAGTTTTAAAGCTTCAAGGATCTCTTGCTGACTGAACTTGCCAGTGAGCTTTAGAAAACGCTCTACGTTGAGCGGTAGTGAATCATTGAGCTTTAATTTTTGTGGTACATAGCCAATTTTCAGTTTTTTAGCTTTTGTTATTGTGCCTGAAAATTTGGTCTGTAAACCCAGTACCACTTTTACTAATGTCGACTTTCCTGCACCGTTTGGCCCAATTAGGGTGGTGATTCTACCACGCTCTAAATTTAGAGATATGTTGTCTAGAACTTTTCGACCGTCAAACTCGACGCTCACAGAATCTAGTTGGATTAAGTTATCCATGAATAGAACTCATTTGCAATTCACTAATGTTATAATGTAACATTTACCTCAAGCCTAAGCTACTTTTCTATTATCGAGGAATTATGTCACGTCCATCTTTTATACTTGCTACGTTGCTTTTAACGCCAAGTGTTGCAAGTGCCAGTACTATTCTAACAAGCTTTAAGCCAATTCAAATGCTTGTGACAGAATTAACACAAGGCGTTAATCAACCGGATGTGCTAATGAACAGCAATGCTTCACCGCACGACTATGCGCTTAAGCCATCGGATGTGAAAAAAGTTCACAGTGCCGATATGGTCGTTTGGTTTGGTCCTGACCTCGAAGCCTTCTTGACTAAAGTGATTGGTTCAAAAGAGGACGTCATCCAGATCAGTGAGATACCAGGCATTAACTTGAGAGAGTTCGGACGTGAAGAGCATGATCACGATGCTCATGAAGGACATAATCACGGCAGCCATGACCCGCATTTTTGGTTGGGTATCGATCAAGTTGAAGTAGCAGCAAAATACATCTCAGCTAAGCTGATTGAAACTGACCCTGACAACGCAATGGCGTACCAAGAGAACCTAGACTCATTCTTGATTGCATTGAAAGGGAAGCAACAGTCTATTCGTGAGCAACTTGCACCAGTCAAAGACAAAGGTTATTACGTGTTCCATGATGCGTATGGCTATTTTGAGCAAGAGTTTGAGCTGAATAATTTAGGTCACTTCACGGTAAGCCCTGAACGTAAACCGGGTGCAAAAAGCCTGATCGCTATTAAGAAAACTCTGGTGCGTGAAAATGTTCAGTGTGTGTTCTCTGAGCCTCAATTTACCCCTGCTGTGATTGAATCGGTGACTCGAGGTAGCCAAACAAAACAAGGACAACTTGACCCGGTAGGTTCTGATGTTGAAGTTAAAAAAGGCAGTTATTTCGAATTTCTTCAGCAACTTACAGATAGTTATACAAGTTGTTTAGCAAAATAGTCTTTTATGATGAGTGTTTAATACTCTATTTACTTTCGATTATTGATTAATCATGCCGCATTTTGCGGCATTTTCGTGACCGCTAAGATAAAACCTTTCAACAAATAGCAAACCTCCTTTCTCCTTTGTTAATTTCAGCTAAAATAGAAAGATAATAATAAGCACAAAAAAACTCAGTTTTTGGTTAAGCAACGATAAGCGTTGTGGGCACACAAACTTTCATGTGTTTTTTCTGTTCAGGATTTAAAGTTGTATCGAATTATCTTCAAAATGTTCATATTAATGAGCATTTCATTTAGCGTTCTTGCGGTAAATACATCATCCTCTGTTTTCTACCCTTTGCCCGTTCAAGCGCAAGGGAACTTTCTTGCGGCTAAAAAGCTATACTTGGGTGCCGGAGGTGGGCTCTGGCTTCATGATGTACATGGAAAAATACTTTTTTATGATGGTCGAACCCTGTTCCCTAGAAAGGGTAGCCTTTTGCAATTCTCCTCAGAAAGGGTCGCGTTTCTTAATGATGAATTTTGGACTTTTTTCGATAATGAGGTGTATCGACATAGCCCAGGTATTGGCAATGAGCTCGTATTTAGTCTCAGCCCTGGTTCTGAGATCGCGAATATCGGATCATCTGGTGATTTTATATGGGTGACAGATGGCAGTAATTTTTATACTTACAACACTCAGTCTTTAGAATTTGATACCTATTCACTGCTCAAGTTATATCGATATAACAACAGTAGTGACATTGTAATTAATGACGCTGAAAAGGTGCTGTCAAAGTGGGTGTTAGCGACAAACGCAGGTGTTTACCTTTCAGAGGACCAAGAATTTACTCATGTCAAAGCATCAGAGAAGAACCATATTGAGACGGTTTATTTCTCGAAGGCAAGACGAGAGCTAGTGATTGGCACATTAAATGGTGCAGTGATTGTCGATCTCACTAATTCAAATAAAGAGACTTGGGTTCGTGGGTCGCACGTCCTCTCTTTTGCTGAAACGCCTGACCAATATTGGATAGGCACGGAACATGGACTTATTAGCTATAATTTTATTACGGGTAAAATTACACGATTTGCACAATCGGCCAATCAAGGTTTTTCATTACCAGGCGAGAAAATATATTCGCTGGTAAACGACCACGCAGGTGGAATGTGGATCGCGACGAATAATGGGATTCGGTACTTCTCATTATTCAGCAAGACGTTCTCTAGAATGCCATTAGATGGGATGGACATGCACTCTAGTAATGTCGTGATAAATAAGGTAGTGCCAGCTAATGACCGTAGGTCTTGGATTGCTTCTTCAATGGGGCTGTATTTAGTCAACTCTGATAGCGATGAACGTCCGATACGTGTTTATCCCAAACCAGTCCAAGATATTGAGTTGTTTTCTTCCTCTATTTGGCTTGCGACCGAAGAGGGAATAATTAGCTTTGATACTAATACCTTAAAGCCTATACCTCTAGATTTACCAAGAGCCATAGTGGGCGTACACATCGAAAACTTTGCACTTCAGGCAAACCAAGTTCTTTGGATGAGTTCTGGGCAAAACCTTTATTCTTTATCTATTGAGGCAATGGAACTGACATCTTATGGAGCAGATTGGTTAGTTGATAAGTTTTTGCCGGCGAAAATAACGGCTCTCGATATAGGCTTAAAAGACAGTATTTATATCGGCACGGATCACGGTTTTTATTCATTTGTTGATAAAAGAATCAGTTTTAGCCGTTCGAGTGAACGGTTTGGCAAAGTGCTTGATATCGAGAAAGCCAAAGATGGGTCGCAGTGGTTTGCTAGTAGTTACGGCGTATACCGAATTCCTTATAATACCAACGTCATAGAAGAGGTGGCTCTCATTGAAGATAACATTAGCCCTAATTGCTTGATTAGTGACGATGATGGTATTTGGTTAGGGTCCTCAAAAGGTATTAGCTACTATGGACTCGATGGGCAATTGTATAAACACATCGGTTCTCCATTTGGTTTAATTAATAATGAGTTGTCTGTTGGCGCTTGCACGGTGTTTTATAGTGAAGAAAGTCAATCATCCAGAGTGGTCTTAGGCTCTAAGTATGGTGTAGTGAGTGCATTGTCTAATGAGCTATTGGTATCAACAACTCCTCATAGCCGAGCATTGCTTAGTAAGATAAGTGTCAATCAACAAACCGTATCACTTGGCGGAAAAACGGTTGATTTAGAGGAAATGCCTTACGGTTCATCCATTAGTTTTAAGCTTGGTATTTTACCTGCATCATTCGCAACCGCTATGGAATATCGACTTAACGATGATGAACCTTGGAGCGAATTTGAGGGGGGACTATTAACATTGGATCATTTACTTCCTGGTGATTACACACTTGAAGTTAAACCAGTGCAGGACTCTCACTATCGATTTGTGTCTACTACCCAAAGCTTTTCAATTGCAGAGCCTTGGTACTTGAGTAGCTGGGCTGTAGCGAGCTCTTTTATTATATTAATCGGCTTGGTTACTGTTCTCGTTTTTTGGCGCTCGCGCTATGTCACTTTTGCCAACAGACACCTAAAAGCGCAAGTCGCATTAAAAACGGACCAAATGAGGCACCAAAGTCGCATCTTGTTGACAACCAATCAACAACTTAAAAAACAGCTGTTGGTTAAAAATGTTTTGGTATCTCATACAGCGAAAGAGCTTTCCGATGAAGTCAGCCATGTTGCTGCGCTGCTTCCTAGTTGGAATGATGACCTAGGTCGGTCACCAATCCTGGCATTGAAAAACGGGCTTGCTCAACTTAGTAATAGCCAAGAAGAATCGGGGACAGTTTGTTGCGATGTGATCTTAGTTTTGGAAGCTGTGCTTAAAGCGTGGAAAAGTGAGTTGGCAAAAACAGGTATTGAACTCGATATTAAAGTTGAAACTAAGTACAGGCATGTGTCGTTGCTGTATTTCAATCTGGATATCATTTTTAACAGCCTAGTGGCGAGCATCATTAAGAGAAATTTTAAATCGCAGAGCATGTTGGTCTTAGTAGAAGAGGTTGAAGAGCATTTAGTCGTTACCATTCGCGATCATGGCATGCCTTTCCCCAAATTAGCTTCATCGATAAATGAGAGCAATGGAAAGTCAGCAGATATTAATATCGATAAATTACCGTTATTGATGAATCAAAGCGGTGGTCAACTTAACGTTTTTGTCTCTGACTCTCAGAATAAAATTCAGCTTTCGTGGCCTATCGAGTTTCAAGTGTTAGACAGGCTCGAAGCAAGTACGATTGAGAGAATTGAAACCATCAAACTTGCAACCTCAACGCCTGAGCTACAGAAACTTAGCGCAGAACAAGAGTGGCAAAATAAAGTGTCTCATCTTGTTAGTGAACACTATGCCGATGCGGAGTTTGGCACTGCAACTGCTGCTAAATACCTGTTTATGTCTGAGAGAAGCTTACAACGGCGCTTCAAATCTGCCTATGATAAAACATTTAAAGAACACCTTAACGAGGTTCGTCTGGAGCATGCGTGTGAAAGGTTATTGGCCGGAGAAAAGGTATCAGACGTCGCTTTTGATTCAGGCTTCAATGACCCTTCCTATTTCAGCCAGCGGTTTAAGCACCATTTTGGTATGTCTCCGTCTAAGTTTGCGGAAAATAACGAAGATTGATCAGGTGCGGCGCAAAAATGGATAAATATACAGGAGCCTCGACATTAGTGTTGGGGCTTTTTTATGAGATACGGGGCTAGAAGTATTAAATGTTTTTGTGGATAGAGAGATTGGAAACGAAAAAAAATATCGTGGTATAGCCGGGGGACTATACCACGGGTGCCAAGGGCACCTTCGCTTGCTGCCGGAGTGATATGGAAAACCACATCACCTCTGGAATAAAATTAAAGAGAAGGAGTTTCTCTTCGATGGAGTAACTATACGGTTTGCTACTTATTTTACTTATAAAATTAACGCCAGATATCTGTGATAAATGCGACAACATTGTAACTTGTTGATATCTATGTGTTTGTTTGGTGTTTTTGTGATTGATAGCCATAGGGAAGACCTCGGTAACTGTTGAAAATAACGTTTTTGACGTAAACGGTTTTAACGAAATTTACGAGTATGTATTTCCGAAAACTTTGATTTTACACAATAGAATTGTGGTCATGCATGTGTATTATGACGCTAATAACAATATTTCTCATTATCAGTCACGGATTGGGTACTTATGAAACTCTCACAACTAGAGCAAGGCACAGCGGCTTCTATTGTTGCGCTAACCGGTTTAACACCAGAAGTTAGAAAAAAACTCATGGTCATGGGTATGTTGCCGAAAACCGAGGTGACTCTGATTCGCCGTGCACCTATGGGGGATCCGCTTCAAGTTGAAGTGAGAGGGGTTTCAATCGCCATTCGTGAAAGCATCGCAGAACAAATCGAGGTTATCTAAATGGATTATCAAGTTCTCACCGTTGGTAACCCGAATAGTGGTAAAACAACATTATTTAATGCATTGACTGGTGCCAAGCAGCACGTTGGTAACTGGGTCGGTGTAACTGTAGAGAAGAAGACGGGCGTATATTCGCACGCTGGTGATCAGTTTCAACTAACGGATTTACCGGGTATCTACGCACTAGACAGTGGTAATGATGCGAACAGCATCGATGAGTCTATCGCGTCTCGCGCTGTTTTAACTCACCCAGCAGGTGTGATCATTAATGTTGTCGACGCTAGCTGTCTAGAACGAAGCTTATATATGACATTACAGCTACGTGAGTTGGGTCGCCCAATGATCGTTGTGTTGAACAAAATGGATGTATTAAAGCGCGAACGTCAGGTGATTAACCTTAAAGCATTAGAGAAAGAGTTAGGTTGCCCAGTTCTAAGCTTGTCTGCAAACGACAAAGGCCAAGTGGTTCGCTTTAAAGAGCGTCTGCATAAACTGCTTGTTCAAGGTGTGAGCCTTGATCCTATCTCTATTGATTACGATGCCGCGTTAGAAGCTCTTATCCCTTCTGTTGAGTCACAATTTGATGATGCTGACGTATCTCACCGAGCGCTAGCGATTCGTGCTTTAGAAAATGATTACTTGGTATTGAATGGACTGGCTCCGCTGACTCGTACTCAAATTGATGGCGTACGTCTTGGTGCTGACTTTGATATCGACCTTGCTGTCGCTGATGCGAAATACACATTCTTACATGACCTTTGTAAGCGTGTGCGTCGCAGCGAAGGTAAGCTAAGCCGCAACTTCACAGAAAAAGCAGATCAATTCATTTTGAACAAATGGGTCGGTATTCCTTTCTTCTTCGTTATCATGTACCTGATGTTCATGTTCTCTATCAATATCGGTAGTGCGTTTATCGACTTCTTCGATATTGGTGTTGGGGCAATATTAGTTGATGGTGGGCACCACTTATTGGATGGTCACTTGCCTGTTTGGCTAGTCACTATATTGGCCGATGGTATTGGCGGTGGTATCCAAACGGTTGCGACCTTTATTCCTGTTATCGCTGCGCTTTATCTATTCTTAGCGGTACTAGAAAGCTCAGGCTACATGGCTCGTGCTGCATTCGTACTTGATAAAGTGATGCAGAAGATTGGTTTACCGGGTAAAGCATTCGTCCCACTTGTACTGGGCTTTGGTTGCAACGTGCCTTCAATCATGGCAACTCGTACTCTTGACCAAGAGCGCGAACGTAAATTGGCAGCATCAATGGCGCCGTTTATGTCATGTGGTGCTCGTTTACCGGTATACGCACTGTTCGCAGCGGCGTTCTTCCCAGGCGCGGGTCAAAACGTAGTATTCGCTCTGTACATCATGGGTATCGTTGCTTCTGTATTTACGGGCCTTTTCCTGAAAAACACGATCTACCCAGGTAGCAGCGATAGCTTGGTTATGGAAATGCCAGATTACGAATTGCCGACAGTGCAAAACGTAATGCTAAAAACGTGGCAGAAGCTAAAGCGTTTCGTACTTGGTGCAGGTAAAACAATCGTGATGGTTGTGGCTATTCTTAGCTTCCTAAACTCTCTAGGTATGGACGGTAGCTTTGGTAACGAAGACAGCGAAAACTCAGTACTGTCTAGAGCAGCTCAAGTTGTCACACCGGTATTCCAACCAATTGGTATTACTGAAGAGAACTGGCCTGCAACGGTTGGTATCATCACAGGTATTTTCGCTAAAGAAGCCGTTGTTGGTACATTAAATAGCCTATACACAACGCCTTCTGATGAAGAAGCGGCTGAGTTTGACTTAGCAGCAAGCTTGCAAGAAGCGGTAATGACGATCCCTGAAAACCTAGCTGGTTTGAGCTACTCAGATCCATTAGGTATTGAAGTTGGCGACTTGTCTGACTCTAGCTCTGTGGCAGCTGACCAAGAAGTGGATACCTCTATCTTTGGCAACTTGAAAGACAAGTTTGTTTCCGGCCATGCGGCATTCGCTTACTTGATTCTTATCCTGCTTTACACGCCTTGTGTGGCTGCGATGGGGGCTTATGTGCGTGAGTTCGGCCAGACGTTCGCACGCTTCATTGCGGTTTGGACAATGGCGCTTGGTTATTTTGGTGCGACTTTCTACTACCAAGCGGCAAACTTTGCTGCGCATCCTGTGACAAGTGCAGTATGGATGGTGGCGATTGCTGGTGGTTTTGTGGTGACGTATCGCGTCTTCAAGAAAGTGGGCAGTAAGCAGAAAGCACTAGAGGTGCAAGTAGTATGATTTTAACTGAACTTCATCAATACATTGATAGCCACGGCGTTGCGGCTCGTAAAGAGCTCGCTGCAAAGTTTGGCATGAGTGAAGATGGCGTCGATGCGATGCTGAGTGTTTGGGTCAAGAAAGGGAAAGTTTCTCGCTTGGTCGATACGAATAATCATGGTCATACAACGCGCATTCGCTACACAATCAGCAAACAAGATGGCCTGTCGCTTAATGTGATGATGTAGTTCTGGTTTTATACTCTCGTTGAAACGGCGAGATTAGACAATAAAAAGGCCGCTCACTTATTTTTAGATGAGCGGCTTTTTGTTATGTGCTTTTTCTGAAATGTTTTGCTTTTAAGCTCAACGAAACCAATTCGAATTATGCTTTCTTGAAAATAGAGCTCAGTGACAGAACGTTTTGAATACGAGTCAGGATAGCGGCTTGCTCTTCTTCACAGCGCTGTTCGCCTTTGGTGTTGCCCCATACTGGGCCAGGCCACGCGATATCATCTTTGAAGCGTGCAATATGGTGGATGTGCAGTTGTGGCACCACATTACCTAGTGCGCCAAGGTTGAGTTTATCTGGTTGGAATGTAGCTTCCAGTGCTTGGCTTACCGCTTGAGATTCATGTAGGAACTGCTGTTGTTCTTTCATTGGTAAGTGGTGCAACTCTTTTAGGTTGGCACGTTTTGGTACCAAGATAACCCAAGGCACAGCGTTATCTTTGTGTAGCAGAGCTAAGCTCAGTGGAAATTCGCCGATAAGCGTGGTGTCTTTTGCTAACTGTGGGTGAAGTTCAAAGCTCATTGTTGTCTTCCCATTCATATAGTTTGAATCAGTATACGACAGATAAAACAAAAGGTTGGCGCTTTCACGCCAACCTTTCTAATTTTCTCGAATCTCGAATCTCGAATCTCGAATCTCGAATCTCGAATCGCTTACATGCGCTCTAGCGTGTCGATACCTAGAAGCGATAAACCTTGCTTAATTGTCTTCGCTGTTAGTGCAGCAAGCTTCAGGCGGCTCTGCTTAACAGCTTCGTCTTCAGCAACTAGGATAGGGCACGCTTCGTAGAAGCTAGAGAATTGACCAGCTAGTTCGAACAAGTAGCTACACATGATGTGTGGTTGACCTTCACGAGCAACAGACTGAACGGCTTCTTCGAATTGTAGCAGTTTCGCGATAAGCGCTTTTTCTTTCTCTTCAGTGACTTTTATTGTTCCTTCAAGAGAGTCCATAGAAACGCCAGCTTTAGCGAATACAGAAGCAACACGAGTGTATGCGTACTGCATGTATGGTGCCGTGTTGCCTTCGAACGCAAGCATGTTGTCCCAATCGAACACGTAGTCAGTCGTACGGTGCTTAGAAAGGTCTGCGTACTTAACCGCTGCCATCGCAACAGTGTTCGCGATTGCTTTCTTCTCGTCTTCTGCTAGTTCTGGGTTCTTAGATTCGATCAGTTGCGCAGCACGACCTTCTGCTTCATCAAGAAGATCAGCAAGACGAACCGTACCACCAGCACGAGTTTTAAATGGCTTACCGTCTTTACCTAACATCATGCCGAACGCGTGGTGTTCAAGAGAAACCGATTCAGGGATGTAACCTGCTTTACGAACGATAGTCCAAGCTTGCATTAAGTGCTGATGTTGACGTGAGTCGATGAAGTAAAGCACACGGTCTGCGCCTAGCTCCTCAAAACGATATTTTGCACAAGCAATGTCGGTTGTTGTGTAAAGGAAACCGCCGTCGCGCTTCTGGATGATAACGCCCATTGGGTCGCCGTCTTTGTTTTTGTATTCGTCTAGGAATACAACTTGTGCGCCGTCATCTTCTTGAGCAATCCCTTTCTCTTTCAAATCCGCAACAATAGTTGGAAGCATGTTGTTGTACATGCTTTCGCCCATTACGTTATCACGTGTTAGAGACACGTTTAGACGATCGTAGTTGCGTTGGTTTTGAATCATAGTCACGTCAACTAGCTTCTTCCACATTTCTGCGCAGAACTCGTCGCCGCTTTGCAGTTTCACTACGTAGCCACGTGCTTTAACTGCAAACTCTTCGTCTTCGTCATAAAGTTTTTTAGATTCACGGTAGAAGCCTTCAAGGTCAGCAAGTTCCATTGAAACTTCACCAGATTCAGCCTGAACGCGCTCAAGGTTTGCGATCAGCATACCGAATTGAGTTCCCCAGTCACCGATGTGGTTAGCACGGATAACGTTGTGACCTAAGAATTCTAGAGTACGAACAACCGCATCACCGATGATGGTTGAACGTAGGTGACCAACGTGCATTTCTTTTGCTACGTTTGGCGCAGAGTAATCTGCAACAATGGTTTGTGTTTCTGCTACTGCAACACCAAGACGAGAGTCAGCTAATGCGGCGTCTGCTTGTTTTGCTAGGAAAGCTTCATCTAGGAAGATGTTTAGGAAACCTGGGCCGGCGATTTCTACTTTAGAAGCGATACCGTCTAGGTTTAGAACGTCCAATACTTTTTGAGCAAATTCTCGTGGGTTAGTGCCTAGTCGTTTAGCTACGCCCATAACGCCGTTTGCTTGGTAGTCACCAAATTGTGGTTTTGCAGATTGACGAACAGCAGCAGGAGAGCCTGCGGGTGCGCCAGCGGCTTCTAGAGCCTGAGATACTTTGTCATTAATAAGTGCTTGGATATTCACACGCGTTTCCTTCAATTCAAGGATGATAAGAGTGGCTGTTAATTCTTGGTCATTAAATTGGTTAATTATGCTTCTAGTTAACGATTTAATGCCCAAACTGGCAGCAGACTCTGTTTAAGTTCATAGAAATGGCGGTAATCATACCAATTTTGTGAGGTTTCTTATAGGTGGAATTGATAGAAAATTAACATTTCATGAGGGGGTTTTGACAAACAACTTTTGCCAAGTCGAATTTGAATGTTTAAGGAATCGAATGAGCATATTTATTGAGTATTTTTTGCAAAAGCAACGCTTGTTGAAGAAAGCAAAAATGATAACATGCAGCCACTAATTGAAAAATACTGGCAATGATGATGAGCCTCAAACAAGCCGAACTAGAACCACAACAAATGATTGCCCGCCTTGATACGTTTATGGCGAAAATTGAGAACCTAGGAAGTAAACTGGGTTTGGACTTAAGTTTTGCTCAAGCGGATCATATCGCGCTAAGAATCAATGAAACTGAGCTGGCGAAATCTGCGCATCAAGCATGGTCTGAATACGGTTCTACGATTTCAGAGGCGATGATTAATGGTCGTCCAATTGTGGTGTTGGCTTTCGATGAACCGTTACAAAGTCTTGGCTGGAGCATTGAATGCTTAGAGCTGCCATATCCAGCTGAAGGTAAGATTTACCCAAGCCAAGATTGGGAACATGTAGAGTTTGTGATTCCTTCTCACGCCCAAACAGCTGATGAGTATCTAGCGGATCTTAAAGAAACTTACCCGCAGTTCGCTGCTAACTTTGAAACGCTGGCTGAGCAAGGCGTTAAGATCAAACTCTCTAGCCCGAAAGGCGAGGGTGAACGTCTGAATAACCCAACGGTTGCATTCAAGCATCAAGGAATCTGCATCAAGCTGCACCCACACTCTTTGAAGAAAATTGTGGAATCAGAACAGGCTTAAGAGTTGCTGACAATAGATTCCTGATCTCGTCTAGGCTCGTCGGAATACCTTAAAGTTACCCTGAACATCAGATACAAAAAACGCGTAATGGAGAAATCCTATTACGCGTTTTTTATTGGGTGCTAACGGTAAGTTGTACTTAAATAAGTGACTTACAGAATCACAGTCTTGTTGCCGTAAACAAACACGTGATCGTTGATCACCTTATTTAGAGCCTTACTCAATACATTCTTCTCTACGTCGCGACCAGCCTGCGCCATGTCTTTTGCGCTGAAGTTGTGATCCACTGGGATAACGTCTTGCTTAATGATTGGACCTTCATCCAAATCATTAGTCACGAAGTGAGCGGTTGCACCAATGATTTTTACACCGCGCTCATACGCTTGCTGGTAGGGTTTTGCACCAATGAATGCAGGTAAAAAGCTGTGGTGAATGTTGATGATCTTATGGTTGTACTTTTCAACAAATCCAGGGGTTAAAACACGCATGTACTTTGCCAATACAAGGTAGTCAGCTTGATATTGGTCAATCACTTCCAGCATCTTTTTCTCATGTTCTTCACGGTTTAGTCCTTCGTGAGCAACATGGTGGTAAGGAATATCAAAACGTTCGGTTAGGCTTTGTAGAATGTCATAGTTGCCAACAACGGCTGCGATTTCTACGTCTAAACTGCCATCGAAATTCTTCATTAGAATGTCGCCAAGGCAGTGTGCTTCTTTGGTCACAAGTATCACAACACGCTTGCGAGAAGAGCTCATTAGCTTACGTTTCGCATTCTCTGGCAGCGCTTGATCTAAATCGGCTAGCAAGGTTTCGTCATTGAAATACCCTTCTAGCTCGGTACGCATGAAAAAGTGACCACTTGTGTTATCTACGAACTCATTGTTGTGGACAATATTGAGTTGGTGCTTGTAACAAATATTGGTGATTTTTGAGATGAGGCCAGGGGCATCTGTACAATGTGTTAGTAAAGTTTTTCTTTCCATTTGCATCTTACTTCCGTGAAATGTTTTTATTTTTCAAATTAAATGCAGGCCGTCGAACGGTGAACTGAGCCGCAATATCACCGTTATAATTAATCTATTATCAAGTTGGTTTCAACAAATTCTGCCGCGTTATCTCGTTATTTGAATCGTAAGTAGCTAAACAACCCTTTTATTTGTTTTGGGCTAGGTTGGTAGGGAGAGCTTAGCTTGCCATGTTCTATTCGATAGACTCATCCTGTGATCAGTCATTTCTGATTCGCGCCGGCTCATTAAACCTGCCATAATTCGCCTTCTCTTTTTCTAAACTTCGTACTCTATGATATCTAAAACGTTTTCTGCTGATGGTGCTCTGGGTAAAGCGATCCCAGGATTTCAACCACGACAAGCTCAGCTAGACATGGCTGAAGCGGTTTCACAAGCTATTGAGAAACAGAGCCAATTAGTTGTTGAAGCGGGAACGGGTACCGGTAAGACCTTTGCTTACTTAGTGCCAGCGCTCCTGAGTGGTAAGAAAACCATCATTAGTACGGGGTCTAAAAACCTTCAAGAACAGCTGTTTCACCGAGATTTACCTTTGATGGTCGATGCGCTTGGCTTTTATGGTCAGGTTGCGTTACTCAAAGGGCGTTCAAACTATTTGTGTTTGGATAGGCTCAGCCGTCAAATGATCGAGAGTCATGGCGCTCATACCGACCCAACACTGCTGGCTCAGTTAGTCAAAGTGCGTAGTTGGTCGTCATCCACTCAAACGGGTGATTTGGGCGATTGTGATGATATCGCTGAAGACAGCCCGGTTATTCCAACCATTACCTCGACCAATGATAATTGCTTAGGTAAAGAGTGCCCAAGTTATACCGATTGCTTTGTGCTTAAAGCGCGTAAGAAAGCAATGGATTCCGATGTGGTCGTCGTAAACCATCACCTGTTCCTAGCCGATTTAGCGATTAAAGAAACCGGATTTGGTGAGCTGATTCCAGAGGCGGATGTGTTTATCTTTGATGAAGCGCATCAACTTCCTGATATTGCCAGCCAATACTTTGGCCAGTCCGTTTCGAGCCGACAAATCAATGAGCTCGCTAAAGACATCGAGATCGCCTACCGAACCGAAGCCAAAGACATGCGTCAGCTACAAAAAGTGGGTGACAGGCTCGTTCAGTCTGCCGCCGATCTACGTATTGTATTGGGCGATACTGGCTTTCGTGGTAACTGGCGTGAGGCTTTAAAATCTGAGTCGATTGCGCGAGAACTAGTTCGTCTGCAAGATGCGCTGCAACTGGCTGTCGATGTATTGAAGCTCGCATTGGGTCGGAGCCAACTGTTAGACACGGCTTTTGAACGTGCAAACATGATTAAGTCACGCATCGAACGTGTGTGCGATGTGTCGATTACGGGTTACTCTTATTGGTATGACACCACACCAAGGCAATTCGCTTTGCACATCACACCACTGTCGGTTGCGGATAAATTCCACGAACAAATCGAGCTTAAACCGGGCGCTTGGGTCTTTACTTCTGCAACCTTGGCGGTGTCGGATGATTTCGACCACTTCACCTCTCGACTTGGCTTAAAGCCGTCGGCTCAGTTTTCACTGCCGAGCCCATTTGATTATCCGAATCAGGCACGTTTATGTGTGCCTCGCTATCTTCCCGAACCAAATAGCCCGGGCTTGGCGGATAAGTTGGTTCGAATGCTGACTCCGGTGATCGAGCAAAACCAAGGTCGCTGTTTCTTCTTGTGTACTTCACACAGCATGATGAAAGAGCTAGGCGAGCGATTCCGAGAAACCCTCTCGGTTCCTGTTCTATTGCAAGGTGAGACAAGCAAGCAAAAAACCTTAGCCGAATTCATGGAATTAGGTAACGCATTGCTCGTAGCGACAGGCGCTTTCTGGGAAGGGATAGATGTTAGGGGCGACGCATTAAGCTGTGTTATCATCGATAAATTGCCCTTTACGGCCCCTGATGACCCTTTACTTAAGGCTCGAATCGAGGACTGTAAGCTAAAAGGGGGTGATCCTTTTGCTCAAGTACAGTTGCCAGACGCGGTGATTACCTTGAAACAAGGTGTCGGCCGATTGATACGTGACAAACGCGATAATGGCGCTTTGATTATTTGCGATAACCGATTGGTGACTCGTGATTACGGAGGCATATTTTTGGCGAGTTTACCGCCTATCCCTCGTACCCGTGACTTAGGGATCATTAAAAAGTTCTTAGCTAAAGACCATTCAACCGCTGCTGAGTAACTGGCATTGTTGAGCTTAGCCACTATTTTTAGATTAGATAACGAATATTTGAGACACGAATGAGCGCGAAAATTCTTGCAGTAGATACCGCAACTGAAAACTGTTCAGTTGCACTAGTAATGGGTGACCAGGTGTTCGCACGTAGCGAAGAGGCTCCTCGAGACCATACGAAAAAAATTCTACCTATGGTTGATGAAGTACTGAAAGAAGCGAATGTCGCTTTAACCGATATCGACGCAATCGCGTTTGGCCAAGGCCCGGGCAGTTTCACGGGTGTACGTATTGGTATTGGTATTGCTCAAGGCTTAGCTTTTGGTGCGGATTTACCAATGATCGGTGTCTCTACACTGGCAGCGATGGCGCAAGGCAGCTACCGTAAATTTGGTGAAACTCACGTAGCAACAGCGATTGATGCGCGTATGAGTGAAGTGTACTGGGCTCGTTATAGCCGTGAACAAGACGGTCGTTGGACTGCAGTTGATGCTGAATGTGTCACACCTCCAAGCGAATTGGCAGCGCAGCTTGAGGTGGATTCTGAGACATGGGCAAAAGTAGGCACCGGTTGGGAAGCGTACGCAGAGCACATGGATACACTGGCGATCAACATTAAAGAGTGTGAGGTTCTGTTCCCAGAAGCGCAAGATATGGCGTTCCTTGCTCAATTTGCTTATGCAGAAGGTAAAGCGGTTGCAGCAGAAGAGTCTGAGCCTGTTTATCTTCGTGATAAAGTGACGTGGAAAAAGCTGCCAGGTCGTGAGTAAATAGGTACTGTTTGGCTCTGCAACTTATCTTGTAGAGCCATGATAAACTCATAAGTAAAATCACTAAAGTCAGGTATAAAACTCTTCAAGCATGGTTTCACTAAACGGCTTACCTCCTTCTTCGATAGGCAATACATCCAAAACCAATCGAACCAATAAAAAGAACGAGGTAAAAAAAGGCGATGCAAAAACCTCCGTTGGTCAGCCAACTAAGGTTGCGAATGCTGTATCGCATTCCATTCGCCAAGTCAAAGAATCTGAGATTCACAAAGCTCAGGTTCAATATGATCTTCCAGAAGGACGTGGACGTCGTGCGATGGAGGAGTATATGGATGTGATGAATCAAGCTAAAAAAGAGGAACTTGCGAAGCTTATTGGGGTCGACATTTATATATAGCTTTGTGCTTTCATTTCTCCTGTTCTAAGGACCAGCATTATGTTTTCTCTCATGTCTAACCCTCGCTTATTTTTCCTTGTTGCTTTCTCTTTGATGGTGATGGGGTGCTCATCCCTACCTGAAGAACTGAATGCAAACTCCGAACAAGTGGTGACCGATTACCAAGAGTGGATTAACACAGTACCAGACGCCGGTGATGTTCGTTTAGGTGGTGTGATTGCTAAAGTAACTAACCTACAAGACAAGACTCGAGTTGAAGTGGTTAATATGCCGATCTCCAGTAGCGGTAAGCCTGATATTGATGCTGAGCCGAAAGGACGTTTTGTTGCTTACATCGATGGTTATGTTGAGCCATTGAGTTTTGCGGAAGGCCGTTTAGTGACCTTAGTGGGAACATCAAATGGCACGGAAGATGGTATTATTGGTGATTACCCTTACACCTTTCCAGTGATGAATGTATATAACCAACGACTGTGGAAAATCACAGAGCGAGTCGTGATCAACGACTTTGCGCCAACGTATTATTCTTGTCGCAGTATACATTGCCGTAGCTTTCAGACCATGCCTCAGCACGGGCGTGTGATTCAAGATGTGGAATAGTCGAGTCTTCATTCGACAAACTCAACCATAGGGCAACATACAATCAATGATTGAAAAGTCATATTCCCTTGCGAGCGGGACGCTTGCTACACAACAGATTGGCAACCCCCAAACGACCGCAATGACGGTCGTTTTTATTCATGGTTGGCTGGATAATTCTGCAAGCTTTAACTCAGTGATAGATACGTTAGAAAAGCGAGCACAACATTTACACCTAGTTGCGATTGATCTCTTTGGTCATGGCTTTTCGTCGCATAAGACGGGCAGTTATTATCCGTTTCACGACTATATCGATGATTTGCACCAGTTGGCGATGAAATTATCGCCAAACAGACTGGTGTTAGTAGGACATTCACTTGGTGCATTGATCGCAAGTTGCTATAGTGCCGCCTTTCCTGAAAAGGTGTCAGGATTAATTCAAATTGAAGGTCACGGACCTCTTTCAGAAGCTCCCCAAGAAACGGTCTCTCGCTTGAGAGATGGGGTACTCAGTCGTCTTCGACAGCGAAGAAAGCCTTCACGTCCTCTAGCAAGCCTTGAGGACGCTATTAAACTGAGAGCTCACGCCAATCAAATCAATGCTGAATTAATCGCTCCTATTGTTGAGCGAGGAATTGTTAATCAAGGTACTGCTGAACTAGAAAACGCCTGGCAATGGCGATGCGACCCAACGCTTAAATGTGACTCGTTGTATCGTATGTCACAGGCGCATACCGAAGCGATTATGGCGGCTATTGAATGCCCTCAATTAATAATTTTAGGGAATGATGGATTTCGACATTTGCGGCACAATCGCTACAAATCAGCCCATAATTCTCTGAATGTAGAGACGATTCCTGGCGGACATCATTGTCATTTAGAGAGCCCAGAGCTAGTTTCAGAACTAATTCTTGGTGTAGTTAACAAAATTTAAACAAGTGTTTGAGCCTTTTAGTGCTCATGCTCTAAAGCTGTGCTGTAATACTGCTATGATAAATAGCGGCGAGCAGTCGTCAGCTGATAAACGAGGAGTAACATCGTGGATAAACCTTGGCTTTCACGTTATCCAAGTGGCGTACCAGAGACGATCAACCCAGATCAGTACCAATCTCTTGTAGAAATGTTTGAACAGTCGGTACAAAAGTTCGCGGACCAACCTGCATTCGAAAACATGGGTTCGATAATGACATTCCGTAAGCTTGAAGAGCGCAGCCGTGCTTTTGCCGCTTATTTACAGAATGATCTAAAACTGAAGAAAGGCGATCGTGTTGCATTGATGATGCCTAATCTGTTGCAATACCCAATTGCACTTTTTGGTGTACTGCGTGCTGGTATGATTGCTGTGAACGTCAATCCACTGTACACACCCCGTGAGCTTGAACATCAACTGAACGATTCTGGTGCAAAGGCGATTGTTATCGTTTCAAATTTTGCGAGCACGCTAGAGAAAGTCGTTGATAACACGCCAGTTAAACACGTTGTACTCACCAGTTTAGGGCAAATGTTGCCACGCGCGAAAGGTACGATTGTCGACTTCGTAGTGAAATACGTAAAAGGCATGGTGCCTAAGTACGATCTACCGGGGGCTATCTCCTTTAGAAAAGCACTACATAAAGGTCGCCGTCTTCAGTATGTGAAGCCTTTCATGGCTGGCGATGACATTGCATTCCTTCAGTACACAGGTGGTACAACTGGCGTAGCAAAGGGCGCCATTTTAACGCACCGCAATATGATCGCGAACGTACTTCAAGCAAAAGGCGCATACGGCCCTGTATTGCAAGAAGGTCGTGAGTTGGTCGTAACGGCACTTCCGCTTTACCATGTGTTTGCTCTTACCGTGAACTGCTTGCTGTTTGTTGAGATGGGTGGTCGCAACCTTTTGGTCACTAACCCTCGTGATATTCCTGGATTCATCAAAGAGCTGCAAAAGGTTCCATTTACCGCAATCACAGGTGTCAATACACTGTTCAATGCACTAGTAAATAATGAAGATTTCCACGAGTTAGATTTCAGTAATCTACGTCTATCTGTTGGTGGTGGCATGGCGGTTCAGCGCTCTGTTGCTGAGAAATGGAAGAAAGTGACAGGTATTCACTTGCTGGAAGGTTATGGTTTAACCGAATGTGCTCCGCTAGTTACTGGTAATCCATATGACCTAAAAGATTACACCGGTGCAATTGGCCTACCAGTACCGTCGACAGAAGTACGTATTGTTGATGATGAAAGTAAAGTTGTAGCCAATGACCAAGTAGGTGAGTTGCAGGTTCGTGGCCCTCAAGTGATGCAAGGCTACTGGCAGCGCCCAGAAGCGACCAAAGAAGTCATCGACCAAGATGGTTGGTTGTCGACGGGTGACATCGTTAAGTTCGATGACGAAGGTTTGCTGCACATTGTTGACCGTAAGAAAGACATGATTCTGGTGTCTGGCTTTAACGTTTACCCGAATGAGATTGAAGACGTCGTGGCTCTGCATGGCAAAGTGCTGGAAGTGGCAGCTATCGGTCAACCTCACGAAGTGTCCGGTGAGTTGGTTAAGATCTACGTTGTTAAGCGTGACCCTAGCTTGACCAAAGAAGATATTATCGCGCACTGTCGTGAACACCTAACGGGTTACAAGATCCCTAAATTGGTCGAGTTCAGAGAAGACCTGCCAAAGACTAACGTAGGTAAGATCTTACGCCGCGTACTGCGTGAAGAGAACGATGCAGAACTTGCGAAACGCGCTAGCGAATAATTAGTCCGTTTACGAGAAAGTACTGTACCATAACCACTGAGGCGCTTAATCTAAGCGAGCGCTGAAAAATGGTGTTAGAATGCCGACAGTTAATGTCGGCATTTTTGTGTCCGGCGATCAAATAGAAACCTGTGAGAGTTTTTGTGGATTATCAAATCATTACCCAATTGAAAGACCTTGAGCGAGTTTGCCAACAAGCACGTCAAGCCGATGTCGTTATGCTTGATACGGAGTTTGTTCGTACAAGAACCTATTACCCTCAATTAGGCTTGATTCAGTTATTTGATGGTGAAACGCTGTCACTGATTGACCCTATTGCTCTTGGTGAAATGACACCATTTGTTGGATTGTTGAAAGACGCTTCTGTTCTGAAAGTGCTGCATGCTTGTGGTGAAGATTTGGAAGTGTTCCAAAATGCATTTGGTTGTACACCAACCCCAATGGTTGATACGCAGATCATGGCGGCTTTCTTAGGTCATGGTTTATCAACGGGCTTTGCAGCTCTGGTTTCAGAGTTTGTCGGTGTTGATCTCGATAAGAGTGAATCTCGCACAGACTGGCTGGCGCGTCCGCTTTCTCAAAAGCAATTGGATTACGCAGCGGCAGACGTGCATTACTTAATGCCAATGTACAATAAGCTTCTAGAAAAAGTGATGGAAGCTGGCTGGTGGGAAGCGGCTCAACAAGAGTCTGACTTACAAGTTGCCAAGCGCATCCGTAAAGTAAACCCAGACACTGCCTACCTTGATATTAAAGGTGCGTGGCAGCTTAAACCTCAACAGCTAGCGATTTTGAGACCGTTAGCCACTTGGCGTTTAAAAGAAGCGATTAAGCGTGATTTAGCGTTGAACTTTGTTTTCAAAGAACAAGATTTATGGGCAGTGGCGCGATTCGCGATGAAAGATCCTAAGCACATGGAGCAAGAAGGTTTTGATTACCGCTCTGTACGCCGTCATGGCGCCAAGATTAGCTCAATCGTTAAGTTGGCTGAACACACGCCAGAAGAAGAATATCCAGCACCAGTAGAACGTCTAATGGATTACCCAGGTTACAAACAAATCTTCAAAGTGTTGAAGGATGAAGTGAAAACCGCATCACAACACAGTGGTTTGGCTACAGAATTTTTGGCATCTAAAAAGCAACTTAACCAAGTGTTAAGCTGGGTGTGGAAGCACGATCGTAACCCAGAGAAGCTGCCTGATGTGATGCAAGGCTGGCGTTTAGAAGTAGTTGGCGAAAAGCTGATTAAAGCGATCAAATAACCGCTTGCTGTCATAAATCGAACTTAGTTACAGCTATAAACTGCAGACACAAAAAAGAGAGCCTAGGCTCTCTTTTTTATTCATCAATATAAGTAAGCGTATTATTTGCCGATCTGGTTCAGAAAGGTTATCGATCTTCTTCTGGAAGCTTAACATTCAGCTCTAGTACTGAGATGTCGTCATCTTTGTGTTCAAAAGTTAGATCAACCATTGATGGATCGACTTCAACATATTTAGCGATAACCTTAAGAATATCTTCTTTTAGCTCTGGTAAATATGATGGTGCTGGATCGTCATGGCTGCGTCGTTCAGCAACAATGATCTGCAAACGCTCTTTGGCTAGGTTTGCGGTTGTCTTTTTCTGTGGTCTAAAAAACTCTAATAGTGACATTGCGTGTTAGCCTCCGAATAGTCGTTTGAAGATGCCTTTCTTCTGCTCCGTTAAGAAACGGAAGTCAACTTGGCTACCCAGTAGGCGTTCTACAGTATCATTGTAAGCCATACCAGCATCGGTTGCTTCATCAAAGATAACTGGAACACCTTTGTTCGATGCGTTCAGTACCGCTTGGCTCTCTGGAATCACCCCCAGTAGAGAGATGTGTAGGATTTCTTCTACATCTTCCACGCCCAGCATTTCTCCTTGAGTAACGCGAGCAGGGTTGTAGCGAGTGAGTAAAAGGTGGGTTTTTACGGGCTCTAAGCCGTCTTCTGAACGGCGAGATTTAGAGTCAAGAATACCTAGAATACGGTCTGAGTCGCGTACAGAAGAGACTTCAGGGTTAGTCGTCACAATCGCTTCATCAGCAAAGTACAGCGCCATCAGAGCGCCTTGCTCGATACCTGCTGGAGAGTCACAGATGATGAAATCAAAGCCCATTTCATCAAGTTCATCAAATATACGGCGAACACCGTCTTTAGTGAGTGCATCTTTATCGCGAGTTTGAGAAGCTGGAAGAATGAACAAGTTGTCTGTGCGTTTATCTTTGATCATCGCTTGATTTAGCGTTGCTTCACCATTGATAACGTTGACGAAATCGTACACAACACGACGCTCACAACCCATAATTAAATCTAGGTTACGCAGGCCGATATCAAAGTCGATAACTGCGGTTTTTTTTCCTTTTAAAGCCAGGCCTGAGGCTATAGCTGCACTGGAGGTCGTTTTGCCTACCCCGCCTTTACCTGACGTTACAACGATAATGCGTGCCATTCTTTTTTCCTTTTATTTCTTTTATATTGCGAGGACATCAACGTGTAATACATCGTTTGCCATACTGAACATGGTTTTTTTCTGCCAGTACTCGCTTTCAATTTGATCGCTGAGCCAGTAATTTCCAGCAATGGAAACCAACTCGGCTTGTAAATCATTACAAATTATTTTTGCTTCAGTTTGACCACTGGCTCCTGCAATCGCGCGACCGCGTAGCGTGCCATGAATATGAATACTGCCATCGGCTATGACTTCGGCGCCTGCACTTACATGATTGAGTATTAACAGGTCACTATCTTTAGCATAAACCTGCTGACCTGAACGAATAGGGGTTCTCACCACTTTAATCGGTGCCATTTCGGCTGGTGCTTGAGATGGAGACTTACTGGCTGTCATGACTGCAAACCCCGCTTCTTTCGCTAGGTTTTGGGTACGCCTATCTGAACAGCCTGCAACACCAACTGGGATCATCCCCGCTTGAGAGATACCATTTTTCAGTTGCACAAAATCGATATCGCCAACCACTTTACTAATGTTGATGACAACAGGTGCAGCAGCGAAAAAAGTGGGTGCTTGGTCTACCTTCTCTTGAAGAAAAGACACTGCATTTTCGACTTGATCATCGGATAAGTGCAAAACAGATAGCGTGAAACTACTACCTTTTAGATCTGGGTTACTAGACATCGAAAAACTACAGGACCTCAATTGCGGATTGGTACAATTTCTTTATCAATAAAATAAAGGGCATTGCCTGAAACTAGGTTTATCATGTTATATTCACAAACCAAGCACAGCAAGTAATCTTGTTGTCAAATGAACGTTTTGTTCCCAATATTTCGTTAACATAAACTATTGCTCTCGCAAGTGAGAGTTTTGTAGTCATAAACATTTAAAAAAGGTTTGTCATGCTGTGTTCTATATATAAAAGTTCAAAGAAAGAAGGAACATACCTTTATATCCCTAAGAAGGATGATTTTTCACAAGTTCCTGACGCATTGATGCAAATGTTTGGTAAACCTAGCTTTGTAATGGTAATTAAAATGGATGGCCGTAAACTGGCTCAAGTGAACATCGAAAAAGTGAAAGAATCACTGAATACCGATGGTTTCTTTTTGCAAGTTCCGCCCCCACCAGTTAACGAACTTGAACGTCATAAAGAGCGTAAAGCTCAACAAAAAGTTCAAGACGAAGAGTGATAGCCACCTCAATTCAAGGAGGACTGATCGTTGAGTAAATTTTCGAAAAGTATATTGGTTGTGTCGGCATTACTATTGGGTAATAGCTTGACCATAAGTTCCGCACAAGCCGAAGAACTGAGCTTCGAACAATATGTAGAAAAACTAAAGCAACAAGGCCGTGAAGAAGGCATTTCTGAAGCGATCATTGATGAAGCCTTTGATGGTGTCACGTTTAAGCCAAGAGCGGTGAAAGCCGACAAAAACCAACCTGAGAAGAAGCTGACTCTGGATGAATACATTCCACGAGCCGTACCAGATTGGAAAGTGAAGCAAGCCAGATCACTTTATAAGAAACATTACACAGCGTTAAAGCGCATTGGTGATGAATATGGTGTTCAACCGAGATTCATTGTCGCGCTATGGGGCGTTGAGAGTAATTTTGGTAAGTTCACGGGTAATTACAGTGTTATCGATGCTCTAACGACCATGGCTTACGAAGGGCGCAGAGAAGCGTTTTTCCGTAGCGAAGCAATGGCGGCGTTGAAGATTCTTGATCAAGGCCATATTGCACCAAAAGAGATGAAAGGCTCCTGGGCTGGTGCCATGGGTCAGCCTCAGTTTATGCCAAGCTCATTCTTAGCGTTTGCCGCTGATGGCAACGGTGATGGTAAGAAAGATATCTGGGGGACTGAAGAAGATGTGTTTGCTTCGGCAGCCAATTACCTCAGCCAATCCGGTTGGGATGATAAGTATACTTGGGGCCGCCAGGTTCACGTACCGTCAACCGTATCTATTGATTTTCAAGGCCGAACTGAAGACAAAGCGAAGTACTTAAAAGAGTGGTCTGAACTCGGTATTAAGCGTTATGACGATCGCCCACTGCCAACGCTTGATGAAGACATTAAAGCTTGGTTGATTATGCCGGACGACGAAGCGGGCCGTTCGTACCTCATTTACAACAACTACAATGTGTTAATGAAGTGGAACCGTTCTTACTACTTTGCTTTGGCAGTAAGCCATCTAGCTGACAGAATTAAGTTTGATTAATCGACTTAATTTGGTTAATAGCCCTAGGCCGCTTTGAATAGCATTTGGCCTACCATAGGCAGAACGAACTAAAGGACTCTTCGGAGTCCTTTTTGATTTTATATTTCAGAGATTTAAGAAGGTGGCCTTGTGCTTACAGATAGAGCTGCACAAATGGTGATATTCCATGCGTTAATTAAGTATGAAGGCTTTACCAATGCTGCAAAAAGCTTGAACGTTTCCGTGTCTCACATCAGTAAGCAAGTTGCTTTGCTTGAAGACTCAATCGGCATCAAGTTGGTACAACGAACCACACGTAGCCTAACGCTAACCGAAGCGGGGGAGGTGTTCTATCAGCATTGTGAGCAACTGTTTAACACGGTAAAAGCAGCACAAATGGATATGGACAGCCAGCGTGAGGATATCTCTGGAATATTGCGCGTGGGGTTGTCGCAGTCATTTGGTACCTTGCACATCATTCCGGCGATTGATCAGCTCAGACAGCTTTATCCTCAGCTGAGAATCGAGGTGCACTTGTTCGACTACAAGGTGGACATGATTGAAGAGCGTTTGGACCTTTGGATTACCAACAATGAAGACCTACCAGAAGGTTACATTGCGCAGCGCCTAGCAGACAGTCAGTTCGTGGTGGCAGCATCGCCTGATTATCTGATTAAGGCAGGGACTCCTCATACACCTTCTGATTTGATTGACCATAACTGTCTTATCTATCGCAGCCGAGAACGAGATTACACATCGTGGACCTTTGATAACGGACAAGAGAACCTTAGCGTTAAAGTTGCTGGTGATTACTCGGTAGATTTAGCCGAGGCTGTACGAGACGCAGCGGTAGCTGGGTGGGGCGTTGCTTATCTGGCAACCTACTTAGTCAAAGAAGAGTTTCGAACCGGTAAGCTAATCCAAGTATTACCAGAATGGCGAGCGAGTCAGTTGATGCCATTTTATGCCGTGTATCCGAGCCGAAAGAATATGCCGAAGAAGCTTTCAGCTGTAATTGAGTTCATCAAAGATCATATTGGATCACCGACGTACTGGGACAAAAACCTCAAAACTTGCGTTGAACTGCATCACTAACTGTTTCCTAATTTATAAATATAATTTCCATATGGAAAAAGTATGCTTTTTAGTCAATGCTAATTATTAAAATTCAATGACTTAATTCTATTCATAGTTAAATGGTGATTACCCCAACATCACGTTAACAACCTCAGCTTGCCGCAAACGATTTCCTCTATAGAATGCGTCGCCTTTCCTACCTACAACTTTTAGGTTGACGCACATGGCTTCCCTACTTGGAATTATCACTATTTTAGTTGCCGCTTGGTTACTATCTACGGACAGAAAAAATATTCCACTAAGAACAGTCTCTTTGGCTTTCTTATTACAAATCTCATTCGCGCTATTGGTTCTGTATGTACCAATGGGTAAAGAAGCGTTGAATGCAGCCACGGGTGCGGTATCTAGCTTGATCAACTACGGTCAAGAGGGGGTTAATTTCCTATTTGGTGGCCTAACAAATAACGGATTTGTTTTCGCGATTAATGTTCTAGGTATCATTATCTTTTTCTCTGCACTGATCTCTGGTTTGTACCACATTGGTTTTATGCCAAAGGTGATCAACCTTATTGGTGGTGCGCTGCAGAAGTTCCTGGGTACAGGCCGTGCGGAGTCACTGTCTGCAACGGCGAACATCTTTGTTGGCATGATTGAAGCGCCATTGGTGGTTAAGCCTTACTTGAAGCACATGACTGATTCGCAGCTGTTTGCCGTGATGGTATGTGGTTTGGCCTCTGTTGCTGGTGGCACGCTAGTGGGTTATGCATCGCTTGGTGTCGACCTTAACTACTTGATCGCTGCGGCATTCATGTCGGCGCCTGCTGGCCTGTTAATGGCTAAAATCTTAGTACCGGGTAGTCCAGATGACGCTCAAGAAAATATTGAATCTGATGTGGAAATTCCACGAGCAACAAACGTTGTTGAGGCAATGGCTGATGGGGCTATGTCTGGACTTCGTATTGCCGTTGCTGTGGGTGCAACACTTCTTGCATTTATCAGTGTGATTGCAATGCTGAATGGCTTACTAGGTATCGTTGGCGGTTGGTTTGGCGTAAACCTAAGCTTCGAACTTATCCTAGGTTATGTGTTCGCCCCCGTTGCATGGCTGATCGGTGTACCGTGGTCTGAGGCTGTTGTTGCAGGTTCATTGATCGGTAACAAGATTGTCGTGAACGAGTTCGTGGCTTTCATCCAACTAATGGACGCTAAAGAGGCACTGAGTGAGCACTCGCAAGCGATCGTAACTTTCGCTCTATGTGGCTTTGCTAACATCTCTACCATGGCGATTCTGATCGGTGGTTTGGGCAGCTTAGTTCCAGAGCGTCGCTCTTTTATCTCACAATATGGCTTCAAAGCAATTTGTGCAGGTGTGTTTGCTAACTTAATGAGTGCCGCTATTGCTGGTGTGGTACTTTCGCTTTAACAGCGGCACCTTAAGTTACTTATACTTCTCGTTTTGTAATGGGGAATCATCAAAAAAGCCGCAACGTGATGAACGTTGCGGCTTTCTAATTCTGTTTATACCGTCATTCGCAGATTACTTCGAGTGAAACTGCTCACACGCGATCATTGTGTTCTCGATTAGGCTCGCAACCGTCATTGGGCCTACCCCCCCCGGTACTGGGGTGATGAAGCTTGCGCTCTCTTTAGCTACATCGTATTCAACGTCACCCACTAGCTTGCCAGATTCTAAACGGTTGATACCAACATCGACCACAACAGCCCCTTTCTTAATCCAAGCACCAGGAATGAAGTTTGGCTTACCAACGGCCACTACGACAACGTCTGCTTGACGTACGTGACCTTCAAGGTCTTTGGTGAAACGATGACAAGTCGTCGTCGTACAACCTGCTAGAAGCAGTTCTAGCGTCATTGGACGGCCTACAATGTTTGATGCACCTACAACAACCGCGTGCTTACCACGTAAATCGATGTTGTAGCGGTCAAGTAGCGTAATGATACCTTTTGGTGTACAAGAGCGAAGCTTAGGCATACGCTGAGCCAAACGACCTACATTGTATGGGTGGAAGCCATCCACGTCTTTCTCTGGTGTGATACGCTCAAGAATGTGAGTACTATCAATGCCAGCAGGTAGAGGCAGTTGAACCAGAATGCCATCGATTTCAGGGTCTTGGTTCAGTTGGTCTACTAATGTTAACAGTTCATCCTCTGTTGCTGTGGCTGGCAAATCGTAAGATTTAGATACGAAGCCAACTTCTTCACATGCTTTACGCTTACTTCCTACGTAAACCTGAGAAGCTGGGTCTTCACCCACTAAAACAACCGCTAGTCCCGGAGCGCGTAATCCAGCTTCCGTTCGAGCTTTTACACGTGCAGCAACTTCAGAGCGAACCGTTTGAGAAATTAGCTTTCCATCAATATTTTGAGCAGTCATGAATTTCCTTAGTATTGATATTCAAGATAGTGGCTGATGTTTTTGGCGCATTATTCCAGAAAATCTTTTTGATTACCATTAGGCAAACGATTGCTTTGGTCTAATTTCCAACACTTATATGTTTGTTGCCCTTTTTTTACCCACTTAGATCAGAATGTTACATAAAGCCGTTGCTTTACTGATTCGAATTCGTATAATTCGTTCCTGTAGCGCGCCCTTAGCTCAGCTGGATAGAGCACGTCCCTTCTAAGGATGTGGTCGAAGGTTCGAATCCTTCAGGGCGTGCCATTATTTAAAGAAACCCGATAGCTCTCCGAGTTGTCGGGTTTTTTGCATTTCAGAACGACTTAATATTTCAATACCGTGTTGTGTCTTTAGATGCCTTTGTATTTCAGCTTTTGCTAAACGGCAACGAGCTGTGGGTGTAGTGGTCAACTAAAATTGGCCACGGTTTTAGAGTTTTCCCAATAT
>NZ_LAUM01000027.1:0-84412 GCF_000972265.1 Vibrio sp. ECSMB14106
AAGTCTGGGTCTCACCTTACCCGATTGGAGTGCTTATTATCCATACAAATCGTTTAAGAGTGACTCCCAAACGCGTGGCATTTTTCGCTTCGCTCAAGTATGGCACACGTTTGTCGCACCTTAACGAGGCGTTAGTTTGCAAAGGGCAGAAAAGCGTTTGTGGTCTAAAAACGTTGTTCTACGCTCTAGCTATTCACCTGTCCGTTTTTTAATCTCACGAACTTTCCGGTGGCACTATGTTGGAAGCGTTTGCGGCGAGTGAGTCACTTACTGGCTCTAACATTGTTGCTAGTTTCTCTGATGCGTTTTCTTTGTCTTGGTGGCTGAGGTGCTTGTAAATAGCTTGGTCGCACTTGGTTGTCAGGTTAGTCGAATGAATCCTTTGCCAGTTAAAGTGCTTCAAACCGTCGTTGTTTGTCGTATGTCGCTTCTTAGCCAAGTGCGTTTTGTTGGTTGGGTTTAAATTCTAAGCTGCTCGTTTTACTTTTGTGTTCAAAGTCAGTAGTTTCAACGCTAATTCAACATCTTGGCGCTAAACCTCTAGTTTCATCGCGGTGGCAAACTAACAAAGCGCTTAAGGCAGATTCGCAACGCGTGGCACTTTTAGTATGCGTTGATTTATGTGTTTAAGGTGTTGTGCGGTGACTTCGTATTACGCTGCTCACTACTTAGCTTAGCGTTAGGTGTACGAAAGTGGCTAAAAATTAGCAATGAAGCTACAATGTACATAAGAAAGTAAAGTATGGAGCCTTTTCTATGTCTATCAAAGAGTTAACAAAAAAAGTTAGGTCAGCCTCGCCGAAGCGAAGCCATGCCGCACGGGTAAGCATGCTTAAAAAAGCTCAGATTATTGATAAGAATGGGTACTACTCTGAACGTTACTTTTCTGAAGAAACTGTAGAAAAGGATAAAGAAGCAGGCAAGGCGATTACGGCGTAATGTACAATAACAAAACCTCATTTGTTTATGGCTTTCATGGAATTGACAAGGGAGCCGCAACCAAAATCTTGCAGCATGAGGATGAATTTAAACACAGTAATAACGATTATGATTGGCTCGGTCAGGGTACTTACTTTTGGGAAAATAACTTTGAGCGAGCGAATCAATACGCTGTAGAAGATAGCCAGCGTAAACATTCCAAAATCAAAGAGCCGTTCGTCCTTGGTACTGTCATTGATTTAGGCAACTGTCTCGACTTACTCGATCAAGAACACTTAGACTTCTTGAAAGTCGCATATGAAGATCTCAAAGAGACTTTAGAAAAAGAAGGTAAGTCACTACCAGTAAACCAAGGGTTTGGTCCCAATGATTTTGATTTCCGCAAGAGAGAGCTTGATTGTGCAGTAATTCGCTGGGCTCACGAGCTGGCAAGAGAGCAAGGCACTCATTTTGACACTGTTAGGGCAGCTTTTTGGGAAGGAAATGAGCTCTACCCTAACGCAGGCTTTAGACAGCAAAATCATATTCAAATTGCAGTTTTAAACCCTAATTGCATTAAAGGTATTTTCATTCCTAGAAATAAAATCGACTATCCCTAGTAAACATAAAACACCTAACAATCTGTTTAAGAGTGATTCGCAACGCTTGGCATTTTTGCTATGCGTTGCGTTTTGTGTTTAAGGTGGTATGCGGAAACATCGGTATTGCGTTGCTCACACCTTAACAGGGCGTTAGTACGGGATTGGAATCAAAGGTAAAAAGTTTCAGTGTTTATTGGTTCCCTTTCCAAGTTTTACACCTGAACTGGCGTGCCTTTCACGTTCTTTCCGGTGGCACTATATGCGGAGTGTTCGCTTTGGCTTCACCGTTTACGGTTTCTAACTTTTTGGCTATTTCTCTGGCGCGGCTTCTTTTGTGTGGTTAGTTTTTTAATCTTAAATTCAATACGTTGGTTTTGTTGTCAAAGTTCGGTGACCGAATCCTTTGCTAATTTGAAATTGGTAAAAAATGGGTAATTTGGCGTATTTTTCTTCTAGCCAGCTTACGTTTTGAGATTGAGTTCTAGTTTGGTAATTGTCCGTTTGGCTTCAGCGTTTTAAGCCAACAGTTTCGTGCTATATTTCAGTATCTTGGTGCAAACCAAAAGGTTTTGAAACAGCGTACTAACAAACAATTTAAGAGTGATTCGGCACGCGTGGCATTTTTACCATGCGTTGGTTTTAATGGTTAAGGTGGTATGCGGAAGCATTGGTATTGCGTGCCTCACACCTTAATTGTGCGATTTGGTAATGTAACGCAATGAACGGCTATGAACTAAAATGATAAATTAACCGAATAAATACAGTAAGATAGATATTATTGGTTGGTTCATGGTTGTTCTCTATAATGCCTCAAGTTACAATTTTTCTGCTACATATTTGCTACACTAAGGATTGTGTCATGGCATTAAAGCAGAAGATCACCAACAGCTCTATCAAGAACCTCACCATTGAAGATAAGCGCCTGAACGATACCGAAGTCAGCGGTTTTCATGCGCGAATCTCCCCAAAAGGAGCGGTGAAGTATTACCTGTACTATCGAATTAACGGTAAGCAGAGAAACTATTTCTTAGGTGCGGCTAATTCATTAACGCCTGCTCAAGCTAGAGATTTAGCCAAAAAGAAATCTGGACAGGTCGCCAGTGGGGAAGACGTACAAGAAAGCCGTCATGAAGCTAAGAAATTAGAAGCACGTGAAGGGCTGACGTTAACCCGTTTTCTTGACGAACATTACCAAGACTATTTGATGGCTTTAAATCCTCGAACGGCTAACCAGTCGTTTAATTCAATTAAGAATACGTTTGCTCACCTAGGAGAAAAACGCCTCACCGATATTACCGCTCGTGACATTCAAGAGTGGTACACCCTCAAACGTAAGCAAGGTCGAGCGCCCGCCACCATGAGCCGTACTTTCATGTCGTTCAAAGCGGCACTCACCAGAGCGGTAGAGTGGGAGTTGTTAGATTCTCACTCTCTCGATAAAGTGAAACTGGTCACTGAGGATAATACTCGCGTTCGTTATCTTTCCAGTGAAGAAGAAAGCGCCTTACTTATTGCCCTTGATGAACGTAACGACAGGCTAAGAGCGTCTGGCAGTGAAAAGCTGTATTCAGACTTTGTTAAGCCGCTAGTTATCACCGCAATGAACACTGGCGGGCGTAAAAGTGAGTTACTGAGCTTATCTTGGGAAGATGTGTCGTTTGAGAATCGTTATCTGACCGTTAAAGCCGAAAATGCTAAGTCAAAGAAGACAAGACGTATCCCGCTCAATGACACCGTATTTAACCTTCTTAGTCAGTGGCGAGCACAAAACCCCAATCAAATTTACGTGTTTACCCCTAATCACCGAGACTCTGCACCTCTGATTCAATACCCTTGGCAGTGCCTACTGAAAGCGGCGGATATCTCTAATTTCCGGTTTCACGATTTGCGCCACCACTTTGCGAGTAAGCTTGTGACGAATGGCGTGGATTTGAATACAGTTCGTGAGCTGCTAGGGCATTCTGATTTGAAGATGACCCTTAGATACGCGCACCTAGCGCCAGAGCATAAAGCCGCAGCTGTGAACCTCATCGGATAGTGAGTGCGTTTTACTATGTCGCCAGCATCAAATCAGTAAGCTAACGATTTACTAGGTTACGAGTACTGATTTATAGATGGACGATAACAGGGATTACATACACTTAAACGAACTGGAAAAGTTAACGTTACTCACAAAGGAACAAGTGTTTGATGCGGTTGAACGTGGGGTGTTTAGGCTTCACGCTAACATTGACTGTCCAGACGCGGCGGCAGTCGATAGCCATAACGTATTGCTCTATAGCTTGCATGTACGGGGCTTTATTGAGTTAACCCAAAAGCAATCTCTGCAAGTCTTAGTGGGTAAATGCCAGTTAACGCGGTTTGAAGCCCTACCAACACTGGCTTACGCTAAACCGAGACTCATTAAACAGGCTTTCCCGAATGCGGTTAAAGGTCAGTTTAATGGCATCCACGAACAGCGTTTAAGCTCCAAGAATATAGCTTTCATCGTGCCAAAACTGGCAGCGGTGTTTCCAGAGCAAGAAAGCATGATGCAGATTGCCAAAGACAAAACCAGTCAGGGGCAGGTATCAAGCCTCGGTGGGCTATTGTCGGCATTCACTTAAATCATCAGTGAAAGTACCAAGCAATTATCGTCCATACCTATAGGCTTACAAGCCAGTGATATCAGGCTTTGCACAAATAATTTAAGCCAGAGCTTTAACCGAACATGGCAAGAGTTAAGCCGTCACGATAGCCGGCTACCTAACCACATTAAGCCAGTAACCAATCCTTCGCCAAGCCAATCAGGGCAGGGCTTGAAGCCACAAATAGAAACCAACCCCGTTAAAATGATTCAGCATCGAATACTCACTCTTTATCCTCAAGCCAAAGCAAGAGAGGTTTGGAACCTGATCCGTGAAGACGTTCGAACGGAGACGTATCAGTTTGATGTGGATGTGATTGTTGATGGGATAGACAACGAAAGGCTATACATCAGTAAACAAATGAACAATGCTAATGAGGGTATGACCTTTAAACGCTTCCAAAATATGCTGTCAGAGGTAAGGAAGGGTATACGAGAATAAATGCTCCCGCCAATCCTCCCGTTTTTCTTCCCGTGAATGATTCTAAGGTTTTCATAGTACCTCCACGAACAATGAAGGTACTTAGAGTATGGAAAACCAAGAACAAAACAAACGCGCTTACACAGAGCAAGAAACTTCGACTTACATCGGCATGAGCCGTTCATTTTTACGTCAAGCTCGCATGGAAGGGCAACGCAAAAACAGAACAGACGCACCACCTTTTATAAAGATTGGTCGCGCGGTTCGTTACCTTAAAGAAGATTTAGACCGTTGGCTCGATAACCACACTAAGCGAGACCACTTATCACAGGAGGAGTGCTTCCATGCTTAAAGAGCCAGAGTTTCCTCATGTGAAATACACCGAATCCGGTAAAACCATTGTGCTGAATACGGCTGATAACTTAAAGGCGTTACTCAAGAGTTCAGGCTATGAAGCCAAACTCAATAAGATGACCCTAGAGCCTGATATTTTCAAAGGTAAGGAGTGCATGGGCTCACCCGATACGGTGAGAAGTGAACTGATTTCAGTGGCGTCTATCCATTCATTACCTAAACCCGCCATTGATGACCATTTTAACGCTGTCGCTCTCGAAAATAGCTATCATCCTATTAAGGGTTGGTTATCCGGTGAGTGGGACGGACAACCAAGAGTGGACGCGGTGTTAGACTGTTTAGGGGCTAAGAATCCACAGCTGGCTAGAATCGTATTGCTACACTGGTTAGTGGGCTGTGTAGCATGTTTGCTTGTGCCTAATTTCAAATCAAAACTTGTTCCTGTGCTGCAAGGCGAACAGTCGTTTAAGAAGACGGCTTTTGTTGAGCGTATTGCTAACGTGATGCCAAGTGCCTTCCTAGAGGGGGCAGAGTTAAACCCCGATAACAAAGACAGCGTCTTATCGGTGATTCGTTCTTGGATAGTTGAATTAGGGGAGCTAGAGCGTTCTACTAAAAACTGCCAAGGCGCACTCAAAGCGTTCGTTACACGCGCTCAAGATACGGTGCGTCCTCCTTATGCGAGAAGTGATATCAAGAAGTCACGACAAACCAACCTGATAGCGACGGTAAACGGCACAGACTTCTTAAAAGATGAAACAGGCAATTCACGTTACGCGGTCATTGAGTTAATAGCTGAAACCAACATGGACAAGCTTAATGAGTTGCTAGGGTGGAATTATCAAGTGACGGGTGAGCTGACACTGGCAAAGCCGGAGAAACTGCGCCAATTCTGGTTAGAAGTGAAACACCAATTCTTAGTACAAAAGCACCCTTGGATGCTTTCACCTGACTCTCAAGCCTTGGTATCAAAAGAATCGGCTAAGTACGTGGATAAAGGCACTTGGTACAACATGCTCAACGACCAACTAGAAACTTGTCATGGCAAAGCTAGGGAGTGGCTCACGACTAAGCAAATCTGTGACTTATTCAAAGTTGATGCATCTAAAGGTAACGTGGTTGGCAAAGCCTTAAACCAACTACACAAAGAAGAAAAACTAGATAAGAAAATGCTCAATGGTTCAAATCAATACTGCTTTCCTACCGTCACTCCCCACACTTCATTTCTGTAAGTTGCTTTTTCTACTCCACTTACTCCACTTGAATCTCAATTAGGTGGGGTAAGTGGGGTAACTATTTGAACATTCATCAATTTGAATACTTGGGATAACTAGTACTAACTGGATTATGAATGTAATGGTTTAACTCGAAAGTGCCCGTGCGACCTGAAGTCGTATGAAGCGTTGTTCACCGCGATAAGAGTGAACCGTCTGTATCACCAGACGCCCCTAGGATCCTGAATAAAGCAGCGGATCTGACAATGTAACGAAACTTGGCCGTCAGGCTTAGTGGGAACAGAATCGTAAGAGGATGCTCCTCCTGAAAACCACAATTCGGGTAAGTGCTAGGGAGTCAATATGATGAACGTATGTGAATCCATTAAAGGTGCGTTATACGATGAAGCAGCGGAAGTGGTTAATACGCTGTGGCCAAAATGGCAATGAGAGTCGGAAAGGAGTTGGGCATTGGCCTTTCGTGATCAGAGTACTCTCCGCACTAGAGTGGGCATCTAAGTTGACATTTTACGTAACATACGGAACAGGGTAAGCCTGTATCACTCCCGATGGGAAAGCCTTTGTGGCCGATAGTGATGCAGGTACAGGAGGTTGGAAAAAGCGAAGGCTGCATTGTAACGATGCAGATACAGACTTGTGTCTGGTCACGAAAGTGAGCCCACTTTCGACTGGTCTCCCGTTGCGAGAGAATTTGAAGAACTTTATTCAAGGAGAAACGCAAATGATGATTTCAAAAGAGATTAGTGCCTCTCCTGACAGCGCTCAATGGCAGCCAATCGACTGGAAAACCGTTGAAGCGCATGTATTAAAGCTCCAGATGCGTATCGCAAAGGCAACTCAAGAAGGTAAACACGGCAAAGTGAAAGCTTTGCAATGGATACTGACTCACTCGCGTTCAGCAAAACTTCTTGCTGTTAAGCGAGTATCTCAAAACAAAGGCAGTAAAACGCCTGGAATAGATGGTGTCATCTGGAATACAGATACACGCTGCATGAAAGCAGTGAATCAATTGAGTCGAAAAGCTTATCAAGCTAGACCGCTCAAGCGTATCTATATCCCCAAAAAGAACGGCAAACTTCGACCTCTGGGTATCCCATGCATGATAGACAGAGCGCAACAAGCGCTTCACCTATTAGCGTTAGAGCCCGTATCGGAATGCCTTGCAGACCCTAACAGTTATGGTTTTCGACCAAAACGTAGTACGACTGATGCTATCGGGCAGTGTTTTATCTGCCTGAGTCAAAAGCGTTCAGCGCAATGGGTTCTTGAAGGGGACATCAAAGCCTGTTTCGACAAAATCGGGCATCAATGGCTGATGGATAATGTTGCCGTTGATAAGCGTATGTTGGGACAATGGCTAAAGTCTGGCTTTATAGACAAAGGGCTGTTCTATGACACCAATGAAGGCACGCCTCAAGGTGGGATTATATCCCCAACCTTGATGTTAATGACGCTCTCTGGTCTCGAACAGCAAATTAAGTCTACCGCTCTCAAAAAGGGAGCAAGAGCCAACTTTATTGGATACGCCGACGATTTCGTCGTCACTTGCGCTTCAAAGGAAGTGCTTGAGAACGATATCAAACCGTTGATTGCTGACTTCTTAGCTGAACGAGGCTTAACACTCTCCGAAGAGAAAACGCACATAACTCACATCAACGATGGCTTTGATTTCCTAGGTTTTAATCATAGGAAGTACAAAGGAAAATTGCTCATTAAGCCGAGTAAGTCCAATACGTTGATGTTCTTAAGTAATCTGCGTGAACTCATCAAAAAGCACGTAACCCTTCCAGTGAATGATCTTATCAAACTGATAAATCCAAAACTCAGGGGATGGTCGAACTATTATCGACACTGCGTGGCTAAACAGGTATTCGGATATGTAGGTCATAAGCTATTCCATACGTTATGGCACTGGGCTAAAAGGCGCCACCCAACAAAGTCTAAAACTTGGATCGCCCTAAAATACTTCATCAACCGAAAAGGCCAGTGGCAGTTTCACGGTTGGCAGAAGATCATGGATATGGATTGCCAGTTTAATCTCTTCCAAATAGCCAAAGTGCCAATAGAAAGGCATGTAAAAATCCGAAGTGCAGCGATACCATTTGACCCTCAATACCAAGAATACTTGGCAAAGAGAAAGCCCAAAAGGTCAGCACGTAACTCTTGGATCGAACCTGCTCCGACTGCTTTATAAGTTGCTGGGTATCAAACGATGCCTTCGTGGAGGCTTGAGCCTAGTGCAGTGAAAGTTGCACGCTGGGTTCTTAGAGGGGCGGCACTTGGTAACAGGTGTCGTCTACTCGACCAAAGTTTGTTTGGGACAACCAACTTTAGGGTATTTATGTCACGCCTTTCAATGTGTTACTTATCTGGAAAACTATCATTAAGGTTTCCAGACCTTATCTCGTGATAAATAAACTTAGTGAGTTCAATTGGGTATGCCTTAGAGACAGTTAGCAATTTTGTACTTAGGCACTCTAATTAGTAAACGAAAATCTGATAGTATTAATCTAACTAAAACTAATAAAAAGAGTTGGTTAGATGGAACTATGCGCTAGTCAGGTTATTGAAAAGTATAGAAAGTATGGCTTTGAGTACAAGAAGCAGTACTCAAATCGCTCATATCTTACATTCACATTTAGGTCAGGTTTCTTTCACAATGCAGAAGTTGTAAAGATCTCGAACGATGTAGAAGATAAAAAGCAGATTGAAAAGAAAATTAAGAGCCTTAATGATCTAGGCATTTCTGCGAAGATTACCGAATACTCCACACTAGATAAGATTGAAGAAGGTCTATTTGCAGGCTTTTTTGACGTTGACTCTTGGCGTAAACGTATAAGAAGTGAATATAAAGAATATGTCGAGTCAGTAATGCTTGCCTATCCTGATCAAGAAAGCGACCTATCTTACGATTATATAAATGCCCCATATACCGTAGTAAATTCCAATGCGGAACCTTCGCCTAAGATTATTGATGATATCGTATCTCGCTTAAGCAATGACACGGCTCAATTGATACTCATAGAGGCACCTGCTGGATTTGGTAAAACATGCACATCATATGAGCTTATAAATACTCTAATTTCAGATAATAGCAACCCTATTCCTTTCTTTACGGAATTTTCACGAGACAGACAAGCTAGAATTTTCAGCCATGTTTTTGTAAGGGAGGTTGATAGAGCATTTAATCAAGTGAATTCAGATATCGTCGAATACGAGCTTAAGAATGGCCGAATTGTAATGGTTTTAGATGGATTTGATGAATTATTGTCTGACACTCAAAAATCTGAATCCACTGAAGATTATGAGAATGCAGAGCCTATGCTCGAAACCATAAGTGAACTGCTAGAAGGGAAGTCTAAAATCGTTATCACATCTAGGAAGTCAGCCATATTTGATGGCGCGACTTTTAGTGAGTGGGTTGAGAGGTTCGACGATAAGTTCAGCTTTGTGCGATATAGAATTGAGCGACCTGATGTTGGTGATTGGCTAGGGGCGGTAAGACAAAGCAAAGTTGAAAACGTAGGATTGAATCTCAAGGAGGTGTCAAATCCAGTTTTATTATCCTACCTTCGGTTCGTAAATGATCACAAATTCCAGGAGTTATGTGACTCACCAGATGAATTGGTGACTAAATACTTCAACAGTATGCTAGAGCGTGAGCAAGAGCGTCAAAATTTACATATTACACCAGAGGGGCAAAGTGCGCTTCTTACGTTGCTGGCAGAGGATATGTGTGAGCGAGACTACACATCAGAGTCGAAAGAAAAGTTAATTGAGTTCTTTAAATCAGAAAAGTGTTCTGGAATTTTGGAGCTTGCAAGAAAATCTTATAAGGCTAGTGAGCGTCCTTCAATTGATTCTCTTAGCAACACTTTGTCTAATCACGCTTTCTTTGACCGCAGTAATCAAGGAGAAGGACGTATTGAGTTCGTCAATGAATTTGTCTTTGGAAACTTTATAGCTGAGAGCGTATTAAAGTGTGATGGTGATTGGATGGCAAGTGACGAAAGATTTGTTGAGCCAGCGGTACTTTCGTATGTTCCAAGGCACACGGATGAGCGACAAAAGCTTTGGTATTTATTAAAGCCTATGAGTGAATTTTTGTCGGCATCTGATAGGTTTAACTATGAGCTGGACATGCTGGATGAGATTAAAGATGGAGATTACGACCAATGCTCACTAATGTCTTTGAACATTCAACAGTACAGACTGTTCAACAATTGCGCTGTAAAGGAAGTATCATTTAGTGACTGTGTTTTCACTGACATCGATTTTGTAGCTGCGAATATGCAAGACGTAACGTTTATTAACTGTAAGTTTTATGGCTGCGAAATTAGCGGGGATCTTCTAAATACAGAGTCTTTTTTATTCTTGAATTGCATTGACAATAATGGGTTTATCAATGATGTCGAAGGATACAAACCAGAAGAAGATGTGGATGAGATTGATGAGTTAACAAGACTAATTCTCGAACGGTATTGGCGTGTAGGCTCTGCACAAATTGATAGATTGCATATTCCTTTGGCAAGTATTTATAAGGTGTGTCAACAACAGGGTTACTCAAAACGCCAAATTACATTGGAAATCAAGCGCATGAAATCCCGAAAAATCCTTGGGGATGCGAATGATGGAGAATATATCGCAATTAATAGGGATAGCATTGTTACTATCAAAGAGATGTTAGGGAGAGTGTGATGAAAACTAAACTCCCGTCTTTAGTCGAAAAAGCTATTGTAGAAGATATAACCCGTACTCTTAATAAGGTTGGGATTATGTATCGTATATTCTCAAGGGCAAAAGATCTCCGCTCACTAACAAGAAAAATAAATTCTAAACCTAAGTATCTGGAGAGGCGCTCCAAAATACAAGATATGATTGGTATTCGTATAGTTTTGTATTTTCCTGATGATATTGAATTAGTCCACAATGCAATGAGTGCTACATATGCTGAAAGACGAAAGGATGCCAGTATAGATGACCTTGACGACAACACATTTAAGCCTGTGCGTTACAACTTAGTGTACGAACTACCGAGTAAGTGCAGCTATGACTTGGACTTTGAAAACTCAGAATGTGTAGATGATACGTTTGAACTTCAAATTAGAACTGTTTTATCTGAGGGGTGGCATGAAGTAGAACATGACTTACGATACAAATATCAAGATGATTGGAATGAGAGTGCTACAGAGTCACGAAAGTTAAACGGTGTGTATGCTTCTTTAGAAACGAATGAATGGACAATGATTCGAATACTTGAAGGTGTAGCATATAAACACTACAAGCAACAGAATTGGGAAGCGATGCTTAGGCAAAAACTTAGGCTAAGAATTCAAGATTTTGAACTAGGTGAAGACATAAATCTGCTCTTTAATACAGATATCGAACTCGCGAAAAAATTCTTCCGTGTCGATAGGGAAGATTTTATCTATCAACTGTACAATAAAGGTTTTGACTATCCGTTGACGTTGAGAAATTTGGTTTGGTTTGCCAATACAGTTTTTATACAAAACGAGAAAATACTTGCAAATACGCCGCCAGAATTTGTCGAGGAGTTCTCTTAAGTACGAATCAGTGATAGAGGTCAATACGACCTCTTTTTATTTTGTTGTGGAGTTGTTCCTAACTCAGAATTGTCCAGATATGTGTTAGAAAGGGCTTGTTTTTGGTTGAAAGAACGTAGAATTTAAAAGCTACATATTTGCTACACCGCTTATGCATTTAAATTTTATTTAATAGTTAAGTTATTGAAATTGTTATCTTTGATTTTATTTTTGATTCGCCTTAATTGGGCGTTATAAAACAAGAGAGATTTATGGAAAAGTCAGATTCGTTTATTGTTGATTTTTGGGCATTTGTATTCAAAATGCTTGGAAAAATTTCATTTTTCAACTTGGTCAGAAGGCTATGCCCTAAAGCTAGAACTGGTCGTTTTTCTGAAATATGGGCTTTAAGTCATGTGTTTTTATCTATAGCGTCTGTGCCTGCTGTTTTATACATCAATAATCAATATATCGGCTTTGCTATAGCTTCTTATGCATTATTAAGGGTTTATGAGGTTGTGATTTATCAAACAAATGTACTTTTGTTTGATGAATATCGAGCGATCAAAGCTGGTAAAGAATACAAGCTGCATGGTTACAGACGAATTGTAATTTTATTGATGCAGAACTATTTCGAGATTATTTTTTGGTTTGCAGCGCAATATATTTTCTTTCAAAACATGTTCGCATTCGCAGTTGATGGATCTCACGAAAGTGTTTTAGGAGCGGTTTACACGAGTTTTGTTGTAATGACTAGCTTCGGATTTTACAACGTGACACCGTTAGGGGTTTTAGCTTACTCACTAGTTATTGGGCAAGCAATGATAGGTTTGTTCATGACATTGTTGAGTTTAGCGCGATTTATTGGTGTTATACCGACACCCAAGTCTATGGATGTTACGGAGCAGTAAATTGTTTTATAACAAAGCATTTAAGACGGATTCTCAACGCTTGGCAATTTCGGTTTAGGTCGGCTTCAGTGCTATATGTGGCAAGGTTTAGGCTTAGGTGGTCGCGTTGTTCACCACTTAATGCGGCGTTAAGTTTTTAAGAGGTAGTATTCAGTAATGCAATTAGATTTCATGTTTTCATTGGAGATGCAACTTATATTCGGGGTTATGTTTCTTTTTTTAGCTATGGGTATTGCATCATTGGTTTCAGGTGAAAACCCATATGCTCTGACAGTATTTTTGGTTGGCTTAGTACTTATTGTTTTGTCTGCTGGTGCTGTCATGTACATAGAAAATATAAAATCGATAGCGGGGGGGTGGGTGGAATCTCAACGAATGTCTAAAGAAGTGTTTGACGACTTTGACCAGAAAAGTACTCTCTTTTTATTCATATTTCCTTTTGTTACAGCGGCTATAGGTACTAACCTTTTAACAGAAGTGATAACGAGAAATTTCAAGTTTGATCAAAGGTTAACTTTAGGCAAGGTACTGTTGGGTTTTGGGGACGGGATTAAGTTTATATTCGGGCTTGCTATTTTACCGATTACAATACCTCTGGTAATTGTTGTTGCAATACTATTTAGTGTCACCGCCACATCAAGGCGTTGGTATCCAAGGTTTGTTAGTATCGTCGGTAAAATCAGTCGTAGAACCGAATTAATTGTGCTGAAAGCGGATATCATCCTGCGCAGCATTTCTAAAGCCAAAACTTAACAAAGCATTTAAGACGGATTCTCAACGCTTGGCGCTTTCAGACTAGGTCAGCTTAAGTGCTAAATGTGGCAAGGTTTAGGCTTGGGGGGTCGCGTTGCTCACCACTTAATGCGGCGTTAGTTTGCAAGGATCAGAAAAGCGTTTGTGGTCTAAAAGCTTTGTTCTGCGTTCTAGCTATTCACCTGTTATTTCCCAAAGACTTTTCATCGAAATAGGCATCTCGCGTAGCCAGTTTTTCGGTTAATAGGCTTTCGTGTTATTCAATTCTTTCGTGTTAGTAAGGTTCACTTCTCAACGTTCTTGCGCGCTGCTTCTTTGGTTTTGAAAGTTAAGCGGGAACATTGAAAGATGGTATTTGTGGTTGTCGGCATCTACGAAAGTCTTCTTAGCCAAGTGCGTTTTGTTAGTTGGGTTTAAATTCTGAGCTGCCCGTTTTACTTTTGCGTTCAAAGCTATTAGTTTTATAGCTAATTCAGAACCTTGGCGCTAAATCTCTGGTTTCATCGCGGTGGCAAACTAACAAAGCGCTTAAGGCAGACTCGCAACGTGTGGCATTTTTAGTATGCGTTGATTTATGTGTTTAAGGTGTTATGCGGTGGCTTCGTATTGCGTTGCTCACTACTTAGCTTAGCGTTATATTTTATTGAAGGACTTAGCTCTAAATGAAAAGTGTGAGTAAATACATTATTCCCATTCTGCTAGGTTGCATGTGCTTTAGTACATTTGCCGAGACTACAAAAAGAGATTTTGAGCAGTTTTTGGAACAAGAGATTTCACTTAGTGCCCTAAAGATAGTTGGTTACAAAGCTGGAGATATGTGGGCAATGATGTTGCAAGCTCATAGAGGTGAAATATCATTAAGTAAAACTGAGGCAGAGGTTCTATTCGCCAAGCTGATTGACCTACATATGTGTTTCCAAAAAATTTATGAAAAACATCCCAACGAGCCAGATGTGGAATCGGCTTATTTCCCCACGTTAGATGATTCAATTTTATTTCGGCAAGCGGGAAACAGTTTATCGAAGATCATCGGTGACGATGACTCTGGTGCTTTGAAATTAGTTCCTGATATTGTCTGTAGTCAGTATCTGTCGCCTGAGGAACTTAAAATATAACAAACGCTTCAAGAGGGACAGTGTAGTTGACCCGATCTAGTGGACACCTTCAATAGTAATTGGAGGTGTTTATGCCAGCTTATAAATCAGGTAAAAAAACTCAACAATATCTTACGGAATTTAAGGTAACTGCTGTCCGACTTTCGCTTCGAGAAGGAGTACAGTTAAAAGCGTGGCGCTATCATTAGATATCCACCCTTATATGCTTTCTAAATGGCGAAAGGACTATAGAGAAGGGGTTATTATGGAAGATAAACGTAAGAAAAGGACTCAGATCCCGAGCCAGAAAACTGAGTCTAGTCGGATTGCAGAGCTCGAACGTCAGAATGAACAACTTAAGCTCGAGAATGACTTGCTAAAAAAGTGGCAACGATTCGTTGCCCAAGAAAATCGACAAAATTCCGATTCATAGCCCATTACAAAACGCGTTATTCCATTGTATTGATGTGCCGTTTTCTATCTGTTTCTAAGTCGGGTTACTACGCATGGCTTGATAGAGAACCAAGCCGCTACGATCAAGAAGAGCAGGCTTTGAAGAAGCGTATAATTAAAGTGTTTACCCAGAGTCGAGAGACTTACGGCAGCCCACGAGTTCATGCAGAACTGAGGCGCCAAGGCGTTTTGGTTAGCCGCAAGCGTGTGGCTCGGATCATGAGAGAGCAAGGGCTAAGAGCACGAAGTTATCGCATTTACATGAAAATGGCCAAGCTACATCGGTTCTATCAATCGATTAAGAATATTAAAAAAGACACACCAAAACCAACGGCAGTTAATCAACAATGGTCTGGAGATCTAACGTATATAAAGCAAGGTAAACGTTGGATGTATCTAGCCGTCGTTATCGACCTTTACTCACGTAAAATCGTCGGTTGGTCGCTTGGTAGTAAGAAGAGTACACGGCTAACGATGAGTTCGTTGAGAATGGCCATTAGAAATCGAAAGCCACAAGAGCGCTTATTGTTTCATACCGACAGAGGCTCTGAGTATCGAGCCCATGAAGTTCAAGCTTTATTATCAAAAAATGGAATTGTCCCAAGTATGAATCGTCCAGGTCATTGCACTGATAATGCGGAGGTGGAGTCATTCTTCCATACGCTCAAAGGCGACATAATTAGGAAAAATAGTTTTAAAAGTGAGAAGCAGCTTAGAGATAAACTTGCCGGTTATATCCAGCATTTTTATAACCGTTATAGACTGCACTCAAGTCTCGGATATCGAACCCCACATGAGTATGAAGTCGTGACGGGTTAAAGAGAATAGGGTGTCCATTTTATCGGGTGAAGATCACTCCCAACGCATGGCATTTTTAGTATGCGTTGATTTATGTGTTTAAGGTGTTATGCGGTGGCTTCGTATTGCGTTGCTCACTACTTAGCTTAGCGTTAGTTTGCAAAGGGCAGAAAAGCGTTTGTGGTCTAAAAGCTTTGTTCTGCGCTCTAGCTATTCACCTGTTATTTCCCAAAGATTTATCATCGAAATAGGCATCTCGCGTAGCCCGTTTTTCGGTTAATTGGCTTCCATGTTACTCATCTCTTTCGTGTTAGTAAGGTTCATTTCTCAATATTCTTGCACGCTGCTTCTTTGGCTTTGAAAGTTAAGGGTGAACATTGAAAGGTGGTATTTGTGGCTGTCGGCATCTACGAAAGTCTTCTTAGCCAAATTTGTTTTGTTGGTTGAGTTTAAATTCTGAGCTGTCCGTTTTACTTTTGTGTTCAAAGCCAGTAGTTTCATAGTCAATTCAACACCTTGGCGCTAAATATCGGGTTTCATCGCGGTGGCAAGCTAACAAAGCGCTTAAGGCAGATTCGCAACGCGTGGCACTTTTAGTATGCGTTGATTTATGTGTTTAAGGTGTTGTGCGGTGACTTCGTATTACGCTGCTCACTACTTAGCTTAGCGTTAGCACTGGGTTGGCATCAAAGACTAAAAGTTTCTGTTTTTATTGGTTTCTTTTCCTCGCTTTACACCTGATCAAATGTGCCTTTCACGTTCGCTCCGGTGGCACTAGATGTGACGTTTTCGCTTTGCTTTCACCGTTTACGGTTTCTAACTTTCGGGCTATTTCTTTGGTGTGGTTTCTTTAGTTTTGGGAAATTATCACCCAAAATGCGTTTCTTTGGCGCGGTAGTTCAATTCTGAAGCCCGTATCCTTTGCTAATTTGAAAGCGGTGAAAAAGGGCAGTTGAGCATGTTTTTCTTCTAGCCAACTTACGTCTTGACGTTTGTTTTTAGTTTGGCAGCTGTCCATTTGGTTTTGGTGTTTTAAACCATAAGTTTCGTGCTATATTTCAATATCTTGGCGTGTGTCAAAGGCTTCGAGGGCAGCGTGCTAACAAACAGTTCAAGTGGGATTCAGCAAGCGTGGCATTTTTGGTATGCGGTAGTTTTGGTGTTGAAGTGCCATGCAGCAGCTTTGGTATTGCGTGCTTCACCCCTTAACTGGGCGTTATGTGTAACTAAAGGATATACAATGAGTTTTGATTCTTGGCGAAGTTTTTTTACATTTAGTTGGGCGGTTAATCGGAAGCAGAGATATATTCTTGACGAAGAATCTCAACGTTTTCTCAATGCAATTATCGAAACGTGCAAAGAGAGAGAATTATCGATACCCAAAGGTGCTACGGTTTGGCGTGCGCAAAATGGACATGCATGGAGACCAATGTATCAAACTGACCCAGAAACTGACGAACAAGTGCACGTGGATAATGTACCTATTCCTTTCCCTCCTTCAAGAATGAAACCCTTAGAGGATAGTGCTTCAGAAGGACGAGCGAACTCTAAAGGAATACCTTACCTTTACGTGGCCACTGATAAAGAAACGGCTATGTCAGAAATAAGGCCTTGGCTCGGTGCTATAGTTTCGCTGGGAGTATTTAAAACAACAAAAGATTTAAAAATATTAGACTTTTCCGTTGAACATGGCGTTAGCAATACTAATTTTCTTTTTTACTTCAATGAGCCGAGCGAAGAAGAGAAGAAAAAAGCAGTTTGGTCGGATATTGATAATGCATTTTCTAAACCGGTAAGAAATTCAGATTCCACATCAGATTATGCAGCAACACAAATCATATCAGAGTTTGTAAAATCTAAGGGTTATGATGGTATTGCATATAAAAGCTCGTTAGCTGATGGGCATAATATCGTTCTCTTTGATCTCGCTTCAGCAGAGGTTTTAGGGTGTCAAATCCATGAGGTATCTAAAGTTCAGTTTGAATTTAAAAGAATAGAAGAACACTAAGAACATAACTTGAGTATTGTTACACATAACAAACGCTTTAAGACGGATTCGCAACGCTCGGCGGTTTTGGTTTGATTTAGCTTTTGTGTTTACGGTGCAATGGTTGAGTATTGTGGTGCGTTGCTCACCACTTAAGCGGGCGTTATACCTATTGGCACATGGGGAGCGAGTAAATATGGGTAGAGCTAAAGAGTTCATGCTGGAACAAGAAGAAAGAGGGTACTACTCTGTGGGTGACAAGTTCTTATGTTCTAGATGCATTGGTGAAGAAGACTTAGGAAGATATGTGCGTGCTCAAGGGGAGCGAGGGGAATGCACATATTGTGGAAATAAAAGACTAAGAATCATTCACTTTGACATGCTTATGGAATTCTTAGTGGATTGTATCAGCGAGGAATATGGTGAGCCTAACAACGTTGGTGTTGCATGGGATAGGGGGTGGTGTGGAGATGTAATGGATTCATACGATCTGTTAGGAGAGCTAAGTATTCCAATAGAAAATATGGATCTTCAAGATGACATTATGTCTTCTTTAAATGTCCAACAATGGTGTAAGAGAGATTTTTACAATTTATCTCCCTCGGAGGCATATTTGCATGGATGGAAATCGTTTGTACATCTAGTGAAGCACAAATCTCGATACTTATTTTACCGTGCTGAAGATGAGAGAGAATTTAATAGTTTCGACGAAATTCCACCTAAATATTTCATGGATTCTTTGAGCAATGTCGTAGACAGCCTAAACTTATATAGGAACATTAAGGTCGGCGAAAAAGTACTTCGTGTAAGAGTTCATGATAAAAAAACCAAACTTAAGTCAGCTAATGATATTGGTTCTCCCCCAGTAGAGCTTGCAGTATATCCCAATAGAATGAGTCCATCCGGAATATCAATGTTCTATGGGGCTTTCGACCGACGCACTGCAATCGCTGAAACCTTTGAGGGACCAAATCAAGCTAAGGTTGCGAGTGTTGGGACTTTTGAAGTTGCTCGAGAGCTTGTCGTGATTGACTTTAGTAAACTACCTCCATACGAAGGGTTGCTGTCAGGATGTGAACGAGATTATCGTCATCAACTATCTTTTGTGTACGATTTTCTATCGGATTTTACAGCTCCAGTGAGAAAAGATGGTCTTGAGCATATTGATTATGTTCCAACACAAGTAGTCAGCGAACATTTTCGATTTATCCATAAGACCAAAGGAGGTAAGAAAGTTGACGGTATTATTTATCCTAGCTCAAAGCATCATAAAAGAAATGCAATAGTTCTATTTTGTGACGACAAAGAATGCGTGGAGCATGATGCAAAGGATGGTCTTTTGAGACTTATAAGTCTCAAAAGAATTAATCCCAATAAATACATATAGGTATAACAATCTGTTTAAGAGTGATTCGCAACGCGTGGCATTTTCATTATGCGTTGGTTTAAGTGATTAAGGTGGTATGCGGGAGCTCCGGTATTGCGTTGTTCACACCTTAACAGGGCGTTATAACTCATGAGCTCGCTCGAAAGTCTAACAAGTGTATTTGATGTTTCTTTAATCGGGTTGTTTCATATGAGCTTGGTTTATCTTTACGAGGCAGTTATGAAGTCTAGACAATGTCCCAAGTGTCGGAAAAATGTTGCATTTAGCTGGTTTTTCTTTAGTTCTCATTGGACGAAGTATCGTTGTATTGAATGTGGGTCGCTGATGAAATGGAGTAGGAGGCGAGCTTATCTAGGAGCAATATCCGGTGGTTTCGCTGGCCCATTTGTCATTTCTACACAATCTCTCATTCCATCTGCGTTTCTTAGAGTCTCTATTGCTATTATTTTCGCAATAGTTTTGGCAGTTTCTGTGAATAAGCAGATTGAGTACATCGACGAAACTGAGTTATAACAAACGACTATGGCGTCAATGATTAATTTTTGGCAGTGTTTTCATCCCACATGGCGCCATCTCTCAGCATAGAGTTAAGAGTCACAACCATCTTTCGAACACACGCGATTATTGCGACTTTCTTAGGCTTTCCGGCAGCTACAAGTCGAGCATAAGTTGCTTTGAATACGGGGTTACATTGCATGGCTGACATCATTGCCATATATAACACTGTGCGTACTTGCGCTCGACCGCCTTGGATCACGCGCTTACCTTTGTAGCGCCCACTTTCGCGTGTTATTGGAGCGACACCAATTAGTGATGCCGCTTGTTTATTTGTGATGTAGCCAAGTTCTGGTACGTTGCTAATTATTGATGCAGCGGCAATGTTTCCTATTCCAGGGACGCTCTGCAATATTGTGTTTTTAGCCTGATATTCAGGGCTATCTTCAATGAGTTTAACGAGCTTTTCTTCTAACTTGGTGATTTGATTTTTTATCGTGGTTAGCATCGGTTTGATAGTCGGATGGAGAGAAGCGGGAAGTATCTGGATTCGGTTCTTTTCCATGGTTTGCATGGATAACAACTGGTTTCGGCGAATGACTAAGTCACTCATTAGGCGTATGTTTTTTGGCTTTATGACAGTAAGAGCTGGTTTGATTGCTTCTCCATAGTGAGCAATCAATTCTGCATCTAAACGATCATTTTTGGCTCTGCGGCCAATAGCACCAGCGAACCGTTTTATGTGGACAGGGTTTGCTCTGACAATAGGTAATTGAGCCTCTGCACATGCAAGAACAAAAGGCATTTCTAATCGGCCTGTTGCTTCAATAACGATTCGTTCAGGACTGTGACTCTTAATCGTTTTGAGTGCTTTTTTGATGCCTTTATCATTGTTCTCTACTGAGAAAAATAGGTCTAGTGGCCTGATGTGGATGTCTAATTGTGTTTTGCCGGTATCAACTCCAACGTTGATGCTTTGATTGATTTTGGTATTCATAATAAGCTAACTCATGCTTGCGTAATGCGGGTTCGAGACCCAGTCGACTATTCGAGGTTTATGCTTGAAGTCCTATGTAGCGTTCATGTTTGTTATCGGTCTCTCGATAGAGGAGCCAGCGTTTAAACGAACTACTACATAGAAAGCTTTAGTTGCAGCTAAAGCCTGGGTCTCACATTACCCGATTGGAGTGCTTATTATCCATACAAGCGTTTAAGACAGATTCGCAACGCTCGGAATTTTCAGCTCAAGTTGAATTTTGTGTTTACGGTGCAATGGGTTAGGCTGGGTGGCAGGCGTCGCTCACTACTTAACGCGGCGTTATGTTTTCGGAGGGAATATGAGTAGTTATAAGAAGCTATTCGAGTGTGTGAGACCTGACTTTATTTGTAATCTCACAGCGACTCGGACCGAAGAACAAGGAGTTCTGAAGCTTACTCTTCGAAGAGAACACGAAAATATTGAACTCTATGGGTTTGAAGGTTTGGCTGATTCAGTTAGTGATTTATTATCGTCTGAACGTATAACAATCTCAGAAGAACTAGGTACTTATAAAGAGTTTGGCACAATACGAATTGAGTGTTGGGTAAAAGAAAGTTACTCAGAGTATTGGTGTGATCGCGCGCATGTAGAACAAGCTTAGTATCAAGTTTGAAGTGCGACTCCTTACCGTTTGGAAGGTTAAGCTATATATTTTGTGAACCATAAGCTAGAAATTAACGTACAAAATGCGACTTTTTAACTTAGGAATACAAAATGACTCTACAAGAAGAAAGAGCATCTAGAATTATTGAAATGGCATGGGAAGATAGAACTCAGTTTGAGGCGATAGAATTACAATTCGGCTTGAATGAAGCTGAGGTTATTCGCTTCATGCGTAGTAAACTGAGAAGCGGCAGTTTTAAATTGTGGCGCTCTCGAGTTTCGGGACGCTTAACCAAACACCAAAAACTGCGAAGCTTTGATATTACAAGATCTTATTGCCCAACTCAGTACAAGCATCGTTAAACTTACACCATACAAAACATTTAAGGCAGACTCCCAACGCTTGGCATTTTCGGTTTGCCTTGAATTTAGTGTTTACGGCACAATGGTTTAGGTTTGGTGGTTGGCGTTGCTCACTACTTAATACAACGTTGATACTTTGGAGGATATATGGAAGTAGTTACTACTCAACAGCATGTCTCAGAATACCCAAATCCGTTTTATTTGAAGCGAGGCGATAAAATAACGCTGGGTGAAATAGATGACGAATTTCCCAATTGGATTTTTATAACCAATGATACTGGTGAGCAAGGCTGGGCCCCAATTCAATATATAGAAAAGGTCGAAAGCAGCTCCTTAGGGGTAATGCTTGAAGATTATGACAATGTTGAGATCGATACCGTCATCGGTGAAAAGCTGACAGTGCTGCATGAACTCAATGAGTGGTATCGAGTTTCGAGATCAACATGCGAAATTGGCTGGGTACCAGTGCGCTCTGTACAACGTATTTAAACGCAAGTCACATAACAATAAATCAATATGACAGGGTTTATATATCAAAATATAAGTAGGCCTCATTTTTATGAGGCCTTCGAATATTACTGGTTTGGCTGGCCGCCAAGACAGATTAACTCGTTTGCTTCTTCTTCAGTTAAATTACTTAATAGCAGATCTAGAGTAATTTCTGTGCGGCGTTGAGCTGAACCAAACTTGTCAAATCCACCACATTTTACCGTGTCAATTTTCACAAGTGCTACGGTTTGCTTGTTGTCTTTTATTTCAACATTTAGAAAGCGCATGTAACTAGCCATATCCCACCACCAATTTGCAGAGTAGGTCAGTTTTGGGTTATCAGTAGTGCTAGAATTAGATTGAGAAATATCGACGACTTCATATTGGAAACCGTACTCATCTAATTTACTTGCAATGATATGTTTAATTGACTCTTTAGTGCGTCCATCATCAATGATCTGGATACTTTTATTTTCTATTTTAGTTGAATCAAGCTGCTGAAGTTCAAGGATGGCATTATTTGCACAGCCAGATATGAGTAGTATTGAAAAAATCAGGACGATTTTATTAAGCATTATAATGGTTCTTAATTATTATTCATATTAACTAAATGTTACCATATGGTATGGTGTTCATAAAATAGTTTTGTTCGTCTTAGAATTAAAATCCATTGCTCGCCCAAGGTTTCTTAAGCTAGCCCATGATACTGGAGCCTAGTACCTTTCTTGGGGGCATTATGTCTATGTACTATGAGGAATAGTTATGATAGTTAGCGAATATGTAGTGAAAAAACCTAATGATAAGGCGCTAAATTTGATTATTGAGCTAGGTTTGCCTGAGCCAGGTTCAACGGGTGACTATCGTTGTAAATTTAGTGTTCTGGCATTGGGTATTGACGAGTATATTTATGGTGTAGATGCCATGCAGTCATATTGTATGGCTCTAAAGCGCTTTAATTTTCTGATAAATGACCTCATCTCGGAAGGTTATAAGTTCTACTATCCTGGCTTTCTTGATATGGAACTAGATATTCTTTCAACGTACTTTTAGGTACAAACATAACAAGAGACCATAGCATCAATAGCTAATTTTTGGCGTTATTCTTATCCTACATTAGACCGTCTTTAAGCATTACACCTTGTGTCATGACCATCTTTCGCATGTAGGTAACTTCAAGACAGCTGGGATACTTACATATCAGCCCGTTGTGAGTCTGTTGATATGCCTTGTTATTTTTTAGCAGGCGAACTAGATTGTTTTTACGCTGCTTCGTTCGACTAATGTTGGTTCGAGTTCCACAACCTGTGGGTAAGCATCAGGAGTTTGTAGTCTGCTTAAAAGGGTATCTACTGCAACTTTGCCTAAACGGTGCTTTGGCTGGTGGATTGTGCTTAACGCGGGTGTCATGTACTTCGACAGGTGGATGTCATCGTAGCCAATGATAGACAGATCATTCGGAATCGATGTGCCATCTTGCGCCGCAGCGTGAATCACGCCCATCGCCATCATATCGTTACTGACGAACAAGGCAGACGGCATTTCGCCACGAGTTTTCAATGTCTGATAAGAGTCAAAACCACCGTCACATTCAAAGTTGGATTCAACAATCCACTTAGGGTTGATCTCTAAATTCGCTTCTTCCATCGCTTGCTTGAAGCCTTGATAACGAGACGAAGCTTGATTGCGGTGCAGTGGACCAGTGATACAACCAATTTGAGAATGGCCGTTATCAATCAGGTGCTTAGTTGCCATGTAGCCACCTTGGTGCGAGTTGTCTTGGATCTTATCGCTCGCAAACAGCATCGGGCCCCAATCCATTACCACAACAGGCAGTTCTGGATAGCGCTCGAATACATCGATATGTTCGCCTTCAAGGGTAGAACACATCAGCATCAAGCCATCGACACGCTTTTGCAGCAAGGTATCGATAGAGGATTTCATGCGTTCGCTATCGCCTTCGGTGTTACACAAGATAAGATTGTAGCCTTTTTCATAGCAACGACGTTCCACACCTTTTACTACTTCACCAAAAAAGGGGTTGGTGGATGTGGTCACTAGCATTCCCAAGGTTTTGGTTTGCTTCATTTTCAAGCTGCGAGCCAATGCAGAAGGCGCATAGTTGAGTTCTTTAGCCGCACTGTTAACACGCTCAGCAATCTCTTCACTGACAAAGCGTGATTTGTTGATCACGTGGCTCACGGTAGAAGTCGAAACCTTTGCGAGCCGTGCGATGTCTTTCATTGTTGCCATAAAAAATCCTTGTGGGAATAACCTTCCACGTTGGGCGATATTCTGCCTGAAAACAGGGGCTTATGCTTGTTATTTGTTGTTACCGAATTTGAAGGCTAACATCCGTTAACCACGGTTTAGCTCAGGAGTTAGGCCTTCAAATAGGTATCAAACTAAGCAGACAGTTGCTCTGCCAAAAACGCATCGGTTTCAGCACGGCTTGGGATAGAGGTTTGAGCACCAAAGCGTGTCACAGAGATAGCAGCTGCAGCGTGGGCAAATTTAATCGCACGCTCAAGTGGCATATCTTCAAGCAAGCCTGTGACTAATGCGCCATTGAAAGTGTCACCAGCGGCAGTTGTGTCTGTTGCTTCAACACGAAAGCCTGCGATTAATTCACCTTCGCTAGCTTTATTGCCTTGACCGCGATGACTCACCCACACGCCTTTCGCGCCTAGCGTGATCATTACCGTTTCAATGCCTTTAGTATGCAGAGCCAACGCAGCTTGATGAGCAGATGCATTGTCTGTCACGGTAATGCCAGTTAGCACTTCAGCTTCGGTTTCGTTTGGTGTAATCACGTCAACACAAGCAAGCAGCGAATCCGATAATGGACGAGCAGGAGCTGGGTTAAGAATCACTTTAGTTCCACTCTCTTTTGCTACTTTTGCTGCGTATTCAATGCCTTCAATTGGCGTTTCAAGCTGAGTCAGTAGGTATTTAGCGCCGCGGATCTTCTCGAGGTGCGGTTCGATTTGATCGCAAGTCAGCTTGTCGTTGGCTTCCGCAGAAAGACAAATGCTGTTTTCACCGGTTGCTGATACTTGGATCATCGCGATGCCTGTCGGCGTGTTGTCTGCAACGATCACGCCGTCGATGTTGATACCATCTTTAGCAAAATCTTGACGAATGTTGATGCCAAATGGGTCGTCACCAACACAGGCGATGAAGCCAATGTCTGCGTTTAATCTTGCTGCTGCTACGGCTTGGTTTGCGCCTTTACCGCCAGGAATGACCTGATAGTTACCGCCAATCAAGGTTTCACCCGGACGAGGGAACGAAGGAACTTGCAGTACGTGGTCAGCGTTAACGCTACCTAAAACAATCAGTTGAGTCATGATACGAGCCTTATGATATATCGTATTTGAAAATGCATAGGTCTTTCTCATGGTGTTCATTGCTAGCCTTGTTAGCGGCTTATGAGAAACAGCGATGCACTATCGGGTTTTGCTTTTGTCTTGAGCCAGTGCGCTAATGAGTTAAGCAAAGCAGGGGATAGGGGACCCTGCTTTATATTGCGTTATCTAGTAACGATTACTTAGCGATGATTTTTAGAGGTACTGGAACGTACTCGTCTACTGTTTCGCCTTTCAGTACTTTGTCTGCCATTTCGATACCTAGAGAACCGATTAAGTCAGGCTGTTGTGCAACCGTTGCGCCAAGTAGGCCGCGGTTAACTGCTGCGATGCCGTCTTCTGTGCCATCAAAGCCAACGATCATCACTTCTTTACCTGAAGCTTGAACGGCGCGAAGTGCACCTAATGCCATTTCATCATTCTGAGCAAATACGGCTTGTACGTCTGGGTTTGCAGCAAGCAAGTTTTCCATTACGTTCAGACCTTTAGTACGGTCGAAATCAGCAGGTTGGCTTGCTAGAAGCTCAAGGTCACTGCCGTTTACTGCGTTCATAAAGCCTTCACCACGTTCACGAGCAGCAGAAGTACCAGCGATACCTTCAAGTTGGATTACCTTTGCTTTTTCGCCCACTTTTTCCATGATGAAGTGGCCTGCCATTTCACCGCCGATTACGTTATCAGAAGCGATGTGGCTCACTACGTCACCACGGCTTGCGCCACGGTCTAGCGTTAGTACAGGGATGTCTGAGCGGTTAGCAATACGAATCGCGTTAGACACAGCGTCTGAATCTGTTGGGTTGATCAGGATTGCCTTAACACCACGAATGGTTAGATCTTCAATGTTCGACAGCTCTTTGCTTGGGTCGTTTTGAGAATCAAGAACGATAAGCTTGTAGCCTAGCTCTTCAGCTTTCGCTTCTGCGCCATCTTTCATGGTTACAAAGAATGGGTTGTTCAATGTAGACAGAACGATTGCCATTGTATCTTGCGCCTGTGCAGACACAGATACTGTTGTAGAAAGAAGAGCAGCAGAAATAAGAGTCGCTAATTTTTTCATGGTGTAAGTCCTTTATGTAGGGTGAGCTAGGAGGTGAGGCCTAGCTCGTTGTTACATTATTTATAGATTTAATGTTTATAGGTTTATTACTGATAGATCTTTTATAACGATGCTTTTTTGTAAATAAAGCAGGGTGTTGCATTGACTCAAACTAGAGTCTTATTTGTTTTTGTTGTCGACCAATACTGCCAGAAGGATAACCACTGCTTTTGCAATCATCTGGTAGTAAGAAGATACGTCTAACAGGTTTAGGGCGTTGTTAAGGAAACCGATAATCAATGCACCAATTAATGTGCCCATGATGCGGCCACGACCGCCGGCTAAGCTTGTGCCGCCAAGAACTACGGCTGCGATGGCGTCTAATTCATAACCCATACCTGCGGTTGGTTGAGCTGATGACAGTCGAGATGCCACGATGATGCCTGCCACTGCTGCTAACAGACCACAGATTGCGTAAACGCCGATTTTTACTTTATCTACGTCGATGCCTGATAGGCGAGTGGCTGATTCGTTGCCACCCAGTGCGTAAACGTAACGACCAAAGCGTGTGTGGTTAAGTAGGTACCACACTGCTGCGAATACCACGACCATGATCCATACTGGAACTGGGATGCCCATTGCGTAGCCTGTACCGAACCAAGCGAATGCGTCCGCTGTGTCAGTGAAGCCCGTTGAAATAGGGCGACCATCTGTGTAAACCATGGTTACGCCGCGCAATAGAGTCATGGTGACTAGTGTTGCGATGAAGGCTTGAACCTTACCCTTGGCGATAATCACACCACTGATAGCACCTAATGCAGCACCTGCGACTAGAGCGGTTGGCACTGCGATCATCACTGGGATTTCCATACCAATCATGCTGGCTGCGAATGCACCACAAAGTGCCAGTACCGAACCAACACTCAAGTCGATACCTGCGGTTAAGATAACCAGCGTCATACCCACTGCGATAATGGCGTTGATAGAGGTTTGGCGCAGAATGTTTAGGATGTTGTCGACAGTAAAGAAATTCGGATTTAGAAAAGAAACGACAACAATCAGGAAGATCAAAGCAATTAATGACTTTTGATCAATCAGCCACTCTTTACTGATTAACGGTTTCTTCTTTGGCGCTTCAGTTTCAGTTGTTTTGCTTATGGTTTTAGTACTCATGCTGCGTCCTCGTTGAGCTTTTTACCGACCGCACACGCCAGTAATAATTCTTGGTTTGCTTCTTTAGCATCAAATTCACCGCTTACACGGCCTTCATGCATCACCATGATGCGGTCACTCATTCCTAATACTTCTGGCATTTCAGATGAGACTAAGATGATGCTCATGCCGTCGGCTTTAAATTTATTAATGAGTTGGTAAATCTCTTTCTTAGCACCGACATCGACACCACGAGTTGGTTCATCGAGAATCAATACTTTTGGTTTAGTCATCAACCCTTTAGCGATAGCCACTTTCTGTTGGTTGCCACCAGAAAGGTTACCAATAATTTGCTCGCGAGTTGGTGTTTTGATGTTGAATAGCTTGATGAAATCATCAACCGCCATCACTTCGTCTTGGTGTTGAATTTGACCACTCTTAGTCAGTAGATCCAGTGAACATAGCGACATGTTCTCTTTCACTGAAAGCCCAAGCACTAAACCATCGCCTTTACGGTCTTCAGAGATGTAAGCAATACCATTGGTAAGACCATCTTTTGGACTCACAGGATTAATGGTTTTGTTTTCCAGGTTGATGACGCCGCGTTCACTTGGAAGGGCACCGTAAATCACTTTCATCAGTTCGGTACGACCCGCACCCATTAGACCAGATACACCCAGGATTTCACCGCGTTTTAGCGTAAAGCTCACGTCGTGAACACCAGAACCCGTCAGGCCAATCACTTCAAGACAGGTTTCACCGTGGCTCTGGCGGATACGTGGATATTGCTCGTCTAGCTTACGGCCAACCATCATTTCGATTAGGCCATCTTCGTCGGTGTCATTTACTTCACACTGACCAATGAACTTACCGTCACGAAGCACTGTGATGTCATCACAAATCTCGAAGATCTCTTTCAAACGGTGAGAGATGTAAACAATGCCACAGCCTTCATCGCGCAGTTCGTTAATCACCTTAAACAGAGACTCAGTTTCAGTATCGGTTAGCGCATCAGTCGGCTCATCCATAATGATGACCTTAGATTCAAACGATAGGGCTTTCGCGATCTCTACCATTTGCTGCTCACCAAGACTTAGCTGGCCTAAAGGTGTTTTTGAGCTGTGTTTTACGTTAAGGCGTTTAAGTAACTTGTCCGCTTCTTGGTACATCTCGTTCCACAAGATGCGACCCATGGTGCCCGTGATTTCACGACCTAAGAAGATGTTCTCGGCAATGGTCAACTCAGGAATTAGATTCAGTTCTTGGTGAATGATGCTAATGCCTGCTTGTTGAGAATCACGCGGCCCTTTAAATGCGGCAGGCTTTCCTTGGTAGGCGATAGTGCCGCCATCCAAGTGATAGATACCCGTCAACACTTTCATGAGTGTTGATTTACCCGCACCGTTTTCACCCATTAACGCCATTACGCGTCCTGGGTAAACGTTGAGGCTTGCCTTATCCAGTGCTTTAACACCAGGGAAAGCTTTCTCAATTGAGCTAAGTTCTAAAATGGCTTGAGTCATGTCGGTTCCTTTACTCGGGGCCAGTTGTATTTGATTGTTCTGTCTATGTATTCTTTTGGTTCAGTGATGACACTGAGCTGTCATTGCGTTTTGCTTGAGCTAAAAGGTTACGCCAGCTTGGAAAATAACATTTGCGTATGGTGTGCATTCACCAGTGCGAATCACCGCGCGGCTTTCATGCGTTCGCTGTTTAAATTCTTCATGAGTGATATAAGTAATCGAAAGCGATTTGCCACAACGTGCTTCTTCTGTCTTGATTAAATCAATCAGCGCTGCGTGGTGCTCTGGGCTTACTTTCGCAAACTCTTCTGCAATCACAACGCCTTCGATTTGAGATTCATCCAGCATGGTTTTTACCGTTTGCTGAAAGCTTGGGACACCGTGAGTCAAAGCAAGATCAATACGAGTTACGTGGTCTGGAATCGGTAAGCCCGCGTCACAAATCGTGATTTCATCTGTGTGGCCAAGAGTCGCCACTAAGTAAGAGAGTTCAGAATTAATTAGAGTACTTTTTTTCATATCACGACCTATCGAAAAATAACGTTTGATGGGTTGAGGACAACTCAAGAAAAGCCATCGAAACGTTTCGATAGTGATAATAATGTGTGATTTATCATTTGCACGTCTGATTGTTTTAGAGTGTGATAACGATCATCGAAACGTTTCGATGGGGCGTCTTTTGGTGATCGTAATCACTATTTATTTGCAGGGTGAATGTGTTGATTTACTTATTTTACGCTTCTCGTGTATGAGCTGTTACAGCAACGATGGCATGGTCCGTACTGAATTGGTCATGCTCGAAGCTTGGATTAATTAGGTGATGGTCTAACACTGTATAGCTAGAGATCTCCATCAAACTCGAGGAGTTCTGACAGTCAAACTCGTTCGACATCAAAATGTAGTCCAGTACAGACCCAGAAGCGCCGTAGTAATGGGTTGGTTTACGCTGTTCAAGCAAGTCTTGTTCATGCAATTGATGATAAATATCCCAGCTGTCTTTTAAGCGGAAGTGGGAAAGCCAATGCTTGCTGTTTTCGTCTCGGTTTATTGCGTAACTCAACAGCCCTTTAAACTCATCGTGGAATAATGGTTTATTAAAGTCACCCATCAACACCACAGGCTGATCGGTTTGGTAGCGATGATTGGTGATGTATTGATGCAGCATCTGAGCTTCAAGGCCGCGTTGAACACTCGATAACCAAGAGCCAAGTTGTTCTTGGTGGAAGTGAGTGAGCGTCTCACTTTGTGGCTTTGCGCCTTGCTGAGCGTTATCCGAATCGACAGGTTCAGTTCTTGGCTCCGTCGGACGCTGTGATTTGAAATGCACAACATAACAGTCGGTTGAACCTAAATGAGGCAACGTAATAGTGGCATGAACAGGTGTTCGGTTGAATGAGAAGTTGTCACTAAGGTTGAACGCTTTCAGTAACTTCGAATCTGGCGTAACAGGCTGCACGTTTTCAATCGGGTAACGGGAAGCGATACCAACGACAGGTGAGGTATATAGGTAATCATCTTCAACGTGTGCGCTATCGACTACTGCAAAGTAAGGGTAGCCAAGTTCATTCATTAACTGCTCTAAAGACTGCGGGCTAAATATCTCTTGAAAGCCAATCACATCACAATCTAATGAACGAATCGTTTCAGCCATCCAGTGCTGTTTCTTCTTCCATTCATCGAAGCTGTAGATGTTCTCAAAATCATAGTAAGCATTCGGTGGTTCGAGGTAGTTCAAAAGATTGAACGTTGCGAATGTTATGTGGTTTGGTTTGTTCAAGGTTGAATCCTATTGAAATCACTCCTTTAAGGATATCTAAAATACGAAGATATTGTTCGGGTTTAGCCACTTATTTTCATTGGCTCTAGATTAGAGAGTCGTTTTCTGCTTAGATTCTCTCCACTCGACGCTTTTAAGGCGTCGCATTTATTTTTATCTGCGATCAATCGATCGTTTTGTAATGGTTAAAGAATGAAAAAATATACTTCCCTTACTCTTATGTCATTGAGTGCTCTCTTCTCTACATCGTCATTGAGTCATTCCCTTGAGGCTTATTCTATTGCGAAAATCGAATCTCGTATCTCGGCGCGCATTGGTGTCGCAGTTTACGATTCCGCGACGGAGCAAATATGGAATTATAAGGGCGACGAACGCTTTCCAATGATGAGTACCTTTAAAACTTTAACGTGTGCGAATCTTCTCTATGACCATGAAAGTGAAGGATTAGATTTAGAGTCAAAAGTTGGGATAGAACCTGATGAGCTTATTGCTTGGTCTCCGATTACTAAATCGTTTGTCGGTAAAGAGATCTCACTCAGAAGCGCATGTGCCGCAACCATGGAAATGAGCGACAACACGGCCGCTAATATAGTGTTACGCAGCACAGGTGGGCCTAACGGGTTAACTGAGTTTTTGCGTTTCATGGGAGACAGAAAAACGCGTCTTGACCATATCGAACCCGATTTGAATCATGCTCGTCCGGGCGATGAGCGTGACACCACGACACCAAACACTATGGTAAAAACGTTAAACGAATTGGTGTATGGCAACGTGCTATCAGAAGAATCTAAAGCTCAGCTAAAGACTTGGATGATGGATAATAAAGTCTCCGATGGGATGATTCGTTCGATTCTGCCTGATGGTTGGAGGATTGCCGATAGGTCAGGGGCGGGTGCTTATGGTTCACGTGCTATTACCGCAATTGTGTGGAGTGAAACTCATGCTCCTTTGATCATTAGTATCTCTCTGACGGAAACCGAATTAACCATTCCAGAGCGTGACACTGTGATCAATGAAATTGGTGAACTTGTTTTTGATGAGTACGGCGTTCAATAGTTAATACCAACAACACTTCGCGCTAGTCACTGATACAGCTTCGGTTCTAGCGCGTTTTATTTCTTTAGACCGGACCAAGTAATTTATAAATAAACGGTAATAGATGGAGTGCTGATGGTTTTATTAGTTATTACATGATGTTAGATTTGAACCTATACTTGCTTTAACGGTGTGCATTTAAAGCCGGTCAATCAAGTTGGATATAGAATTTATAACATTTGAAGGGAGAATCAAATGGGAACAAATTTTCGAAGTAAAGCCTCGCAGCGCACTCAGTTTTTCAGGTTTAATTTGCCGTCATATGCAGTCATACTGCCGCTTATTGTTTTACAACCCTCCGTTACTTACGCTTCTGATACCCAATCAACACCTGCTGTCACCGTTATTGAAACCACACAACTGGTTGGTTTTGGTGAAGCAAAATATTCAGCCGATTTCACTCACTTTGATTACGTTAATCCCGATGCGCCAAAGCAAGGCAAGGTGACTTATGGCAGCATTGGCACTTATGATAGCTTTAATCGATTTGGTTCCCGCGGCGTTCCTGCAAGCTACACGGGTGAAATTTACGATACCTTGATGTTCTCTCCGAGTGACGAGATTGATGCCTACTATCCATTGATTGCTTCAAAGGTTCGCTACGCCAGTGATTTCACTTGGATGGAAGTTGATATAAACCCGAATGCTAAATTCCAAGATGGAAAACCCATTACGGCGCATGACGTTGCCTTCACTTTTGAGAAATTCTCAACAGAAGGTGTGCCTCAATATCGCGTGTATTACAAAGAAATTGAATCAGTAACGGCTGTTTCTGATTCGGTTGTTCGTATTGAGATGAACCAGCCAAACCGCGAGAAGTTGTTTAGCTTTGCCCAAAGCACTCGTGTATTGCCAGAGCATTATTGGAAAGACAAGAAGCTGTCTGAACCTTTAAGTGAGCCGCCTGTAGGGAGTGGCCCTTATAAGATCATCAGCTACAAATCAGGCCAAAGTGTTACCTATGGTTTAGATGAAAACTACTGGGCCGCAGACCTACCAGTTAACGTTGGCCGTAATAACTTCAAGCAGGTGCAATACGATTACTACCGTGACGACACGGTAATGTTGGAAGCGTTCAAAGCAGGGGAGTTCGATCTTCGAACCGAGAACTCGGCTAAGTTCTGGGCCAACTCTTATACGGGCGCGAACTTCGATAAAGGCTACATCATTAAAGAAGAGATCAACCACGAGAAGCCTGAAACGACTCAAGGTTTTGTCTTCAATATTCAATCTCCAGTGTTCTCAGATCCTAAAGTTCGAGAAGCGTTAACCTACGCGATGGACTTTGAATGGATGAACAAGAACATGTTTTATGGTCAGTACAAACGGACTCGTAGTTACTTCCAAAACACTGACTATGAAGCGAAAGGTTTACCAAGCGAAGCTGAAGTCGAGTTGTTGTCTCAATACAAAGATCAGATTCCACCGCGAGTTTTCACCGAAGAATTCCAACCACCCGTCACCGATGGCAGCGGCCGTATTCGTAGCCAAATGCGTACTGCTTTCAAATTGTTGAAAGAAGCAGGTTGGGTACTGAAAGACAAAGTAATGACTAACGCAAAGAGTGGTAAGCCAATGTCTTTTGAGTTATTGATTTACAGCCCGACCACGGAGCGAATTGCAACACCAGTTCAAAAGAATCTCAAGCGCATGGGTATCGAGATGAAGATCCGCACCATAGATACCACTCAGTATATCAAGCGCTTGCGCGATCGTGACTTCGACATGGTGTCTTCATCGTTTTCTGCAAACCCTTACCCTAGCCCAAACTTAATGATCGTTTGGAACTCTAACTACATTGATTCTACTTACAATACTGCAGGTGTGATGGATCCGGTGGTTGACGCGTTAACAGAAAAAATTGCGCGTAACCAACAGCATCCTGAAAAACTTCTTACACTAGGTCGCTCACTTGACCGTGTATTGCAGTGGAATTTCTACAACATCCCGCAATGGCACGTTGGTGAGTACCGCGTAGCAATGTGGGATAAGTTTGAGCGTCCAGATGTATTGCCTAAATACGATTTAGGTATTGATACATGGTGGATTTCAGAAGAGAAGGCGGCTTTGCTTCCTGAAAAACGTCGCTAGGAGTTAGTTAGCATGGCCGCGTATATATTTCGGCGTTTACTGTTGGTGATCCCCACGCTGTGGGCGATCATCACCATCAACTTTTTCATTATCCAGATTGCGCCCGGAGGTCCGGTAGAGCAAGCTGTTGCTCAATTAGAAGGGCATAACTCCGGCATCATGGAGCGCTTTTCTGGTGGTGGACAAGAAGTTGATTTAAGCGAAAGTGACCAAGCGTCTGCCAGTGGCTATAAAGGTTCTCGTGGGCTTGATCCGGAAGTGGTTGAAGAAATCAAAAAGCAGTTTGGTTTTGATAAGCCGATTCATGTTCGCTACTTTGAAATGTTGAAAAATTACGCGAGCTTTAACTTTGGTGAAAGCTTGTTTAAGGGCGGCAACGTTATTGATTTGATCATCGAGCGACTGCCTGTTTCCATCTCCTTAGGGTTATGGAGTACCTTAATCATTTATGTGATTTCGATACCTTTAGGCATCATGAAGGCGATACATCACGGTTCTCGGTTTGATATTTGGTCGAGTGCGGTGGTGATTGTCGGCTATGCTGTTCCGGGCTTCTTGTTTGCGATTATCCTGATTATTTTGTTCGCGAGTGGTAACTACTTCAGTTGGTTCCCATTGCGTGGACTCGTGTCGAGTAACTTCGACCAGCTCAATTGGTATCAGCAAATTGGCGACTACTTCTGGCACTTGGCGTTGCCTATTTTTGCAATGGTCATTGGCGGCTTTGCCACGCTCAGCATGCTGACCAAAAACTCTTTCCTTGATGAAATCAACAAGCAATATGTGGTGACAGCGCGAGCAAAAGGTTTGGACGAGAGCAGTATTCTCTACAAGCACGTGTTCCGTAACGCTATGTTGATCATTATTGCGGGTTTCCCTAGCGCATTTATTAGTATTTTCTTCACGGGTTCTATGTTGATTGAAGTGATGTTTTCACTTGAAGGTATCGGTCTGCTTGGCTTTGAGTCGACCATTCAGCGAGATTACCCAGTGGTGTTCAGCTCTCTCTATATCATGACCTTGCTCGGCTTGGTACTGAGCATTATCTCCGACCTGACGTATACCTGGGTTGATCCTCGAATTGATTTTGAAGCGCGTTAATGGCGAATGAATAAAAAGGTATTGATAATAAATGTTTAACAACCCTTTAGCTGAAGCTCGTTGGTTGCGTTTTAAAGCAAACAAGCGTGGTTTTATCTCCCTTTGGATATTTACCATTCTGTTTGGACTGAGTCTGTTCGCAGAGATCATCGCCAACGACAAGCCACTCTTGGTTTCTTATGATAATCAGTGGTTTGTGCCTGTCATTAATGAATATGCCGAGACCGAATTTGGTGGCGAGTTTGAAACCGAAGCGGATTACAAAGACCCGTATGTTATTGAGCTCATTGAAGACAGCGGCTACATCGTGTGGCCAATCATTCCTTTTAGCTACGATACGATAAACTTCGATATTTCAGGCGCGGTGCCATCGGAGCCAGATTCAGTGAACTGGCTAGGAACCGATGATAAAGGGCGCGATGTGCTAGCTCGCATCATTTATGGGTTCCGTATTTCCGTTCTATTTGGTTTTATTCTGACGATCGTATCGAGTGTGGTCGGCGTCGTAGTCGGGGCGACACAAGGTTATTACGGTGGCTGGGTCGACTTGTTTGGGCAGCGCTTCATTGAAGTGTGGTCTGGTATGCCGACCCTGTTCTTGTTGATCATTTTGTCGAGTTTTATAGAGCCGAACTTCTGGTGGCTGCTCGGAATTATGGTGCTATTCAGTTGGATGAGCTTGGTTGGGATTGTTCGAGCTGAATTCTTACGTTGCCGAAACTTTGATTACGTAAGAGCCGCGCAGGCCATGGGCGTGGGTGACAAACGCATTATGCTTCGTCACATGCTACCCAATGCGATGGTGGCGTCGTTAACCATGATGCCGTTTATCCTCTCAGGCTCGGTCACTACGTTAACCTCATTAGATTTCTTAGGCTTTGGTCTTCCTGCGGGCTCGCCTTCGTTAGGTGAGCTATTGGCGCAAGGTAAAGCTAACTTACAAGCGCCTTGGCTTGGCATTTCTGCTTTCGTCGTGCTTTCACTGATGCTGACGCTACTGGTCTTCGTTGGTGAAGCGGTGCGTGATGCTTTCGACCCACATCAACAGAAGTAAGGATAGGTTATGACTTCAAATACAACGCCTGCTTCTCCAGTTTTGACCATCGACAAATTGTCGGTCGGTTTCGGGCGAAAAGATTCGATAGAACAAGTAACTCATGATGTCTCGTTGGAGATATACAAAGGTGAAACACTTGCTCTGGTAGGAGAGAGTGGTTCTGGCAAATCAGTTACGGCTAATTCAGTGTTAAAACTGCTGCCTAAAGGCTCATCGCACTACTTAAACGGTAAGATTAATTTCTCAGGTACCGATATCCTGAGTTGCTCTGAAAGGCAATTGCGCGGGATTCGTGGTGGTCGCATCGGCATGATCTTCCAAGAGCCTATGGTGTCGTTGAACCCACTTCATCGAGTCGGTAAGCAGCTGGTTGAAACTCTTTCTATTCACCGAGGAATGCGAACCAATAAAGCGCAAGCCTTGGCGATAGAGTGGCTTTCAAAGGTGGGTATTCGTTACCCAGAGCAGAAGATATCCGCGTATCCGCACGAGCTGTCAGGTGGAGAGCGTCAGCGTGTGATGATTGCGATGGCACTGATCAACGAACCAGAACTGCTTATTGCTGATGAGCCGACAACGGCTTTGGATGTATCAGTACAAGCGCAGATTCTCGACCTGTTAAAAGATCTGCAACAAGAGCTGGGTATGGCGATGCTCTTTATCACACATGATTTGAGTATCGTTCGTAAAATTGCCGACAGAGTGGCGGTAATGAAAGATGGTCGCTTGGTTGAAAGCAACGACTGCCAAACACTCTTTAATGCACCAGCTCACCCTTACACACAAAAGCTTATCAACTCTGACCCGAAAGGTTTGCCCGTTCCAGTGTCTCCGGAAAGTGAACCTCTGCTCGATGTTAATCAACTTCGTGTTTGGTTCCCGATTACGGGCGGTTTATTCAAGCGTACCATTTCTCATGTCAAAGCCGTAACAGACATGGAGTTTACTTTAAAGAAAGGGCACTCAATCGGTTTAGTTGGCGAAAGTGGCTCTGGTAAATCGACAACCGGTATGGCGATACTCAAATTGGTGCAAAGTGAAGGTTCAATTACCTACGCTGATGAGCAAATTCAAGGCTTAAACCGCCAACAAATGCTTCCGTTTAGAAGCCGCATGCAAGTGGTCTTTCAAGACCCGTTTTCTGCATTGAATCCAAGAATGTCGGTTGCGCAAGTGATTGGTGAAGGTCTATTGGTTCATCAACAACTGGATGACACTGAACTCGACCAACGTATCTGTGACGTAATGAAAGAGGTCGACTTAGACCCAGAAACTCGTCACCGCTACCCCAACGAATTTTCTGGCGGACAAAGGCAGCGTATCGCCATTGCACGAGCTCTTATTCTTAAGCCAGAGTTTATCTTGCTCGATGAACCAACATCGTCATTAGACAGAACGGTACAAGCGCAAGTGTTAGATCTACTCAAGTCACTTCAAGAAAAGTACGGTCTGACCTATTTGTTTATCAGTCATGATTTGAATGTCGTGAAATCCTTGTGTCATTACACCATTGTAATGAAAGCTGGCGAGGTAATAGAGAAGGGCGACACTGAGACTTTGTTCGGAAATCCGCAACATGAATACACCAAGCAGCTTGTGAGTCTTTCAAATGTTGGTGGGACGTTATAACGGAGGTGACAGCATTAAAACAAATAATGACCTGATCAATTCAACATGGTCATTTCGTTGTTTTAAGATTACACTGCGCCCAATATTTCAGAAGTACATATTTAGGTAGAGGTCACCATGGACCAAGAACATTACGAAGACGCTGATTACGAAGGTTACGATCACGGTGAAGAAGGCGAAGAGATTGAAATCGAAGCCATTGGTATCGATGTTTCTTTTCAGCCAATCGAGCTCTACAAAGCGTTTAAGATCGCTAACCTAGTAAGCGGTGGCGGTGAGGCTAAACACATCATTTCTGAAGGCTACGTAGCGGTAAATGGTGAGCTAGAAACGCGTAAGCGTCGTAAAATGTACGATGGCGACTTCTTTGAATTCAATCAAGAATACTATGTAGTGGTGTGTGATCAGCCAGTACAAGAAGAATCAGAAAAACCGAAAAAGAAAGAAGCGCCGCAACAAAACAACAAGACGAAGAAAGGTCAGTCTAAAAAGGGTTCAAGCAAGAAAGAATCGCAGCGGAGCACTGCAGATACGCTAAGTGCTAAAGCTGAACCTAAGAAAGAGAAAAAAGAGAAGAAGAAAGAAAACAGACCGAAAAAGAAAGCGGACACGCTAAAGCCACAACGTGATGATAAAAGCGGCCGTAATTCGATTGAATTCTTCTAAGTTATAGTTCTAAACTGCTACTCTTTTTAAACCTAAGCAAGGTTTGACCTAGGTTTTACTTAAGCAGATATCAAAAGGCTCGCTATTTAGTGAGCTTTTTTTGATCCACTAAACTTAACCTATGGCCTGGGGTTAAGGCTTGCTTGAAAAAAGCTATGTGTATGTCTAGCACCAACGAGCCGTTGAACTGCGTGAAAGTTTCTAATTCTGACCAATCATGTATTTAATGAGTTACGCTTTGTTGTCTTCATAGCTGAGGTATTGGATACACAGATCATGAAAGGCCTGAGCTTGCGGTGAGATCGTACGGTCGGCCAATCTAAATATGCCGATTTGTCGTTGCAAGGGCGGGTCAATCAACGGAATCCAGATTAATCGGGTCTCATTGGTTGGGAAGGCCAGCTTTGGCAGCGTGGTTAAGCCTATCCCAAGTTCTAATACAGAAAACAGCGAAGTGATGTTCTCCACGGAATAGAGCGCTTGTTCACTGAGCATTCGTGCGGGTGTTGGGTCAAGTAGGGTACATGTCCCGTTGCGAATGAACGGTTGTTTTAACAAAGTTTGCCATTCTATTCCCTCGAACTGAGAGGCGATAGGGTTGTCTCTGAGGCAGACCACACCAATAGGATCGGAGAGCAATGGCGTGAAATCGATGCTCTCTTCTTCTAAATGGGAGATATTTCCGAGGGCAACATCCACTTCCCCAGAGAGTAATCTTGCTTCCACACCAGCCGCATTGTCATCAATCAAGCTTACCTCAACATTCGGGTACTGTTCACAAAAAGCCCCTAAAACACTAGGGATTAATTTTGCCGCTACCGATGGCACGCTCGCTATTCGTACTCTTCCTTGTTGTCCTGCGGCGGCGGCACGTAAGTCATTGTCTAACGCATTGTAAACATTAAGAAACTGAATGACTTTTGGAAGGCATATTTCCCCGAAAGGAGTCAGTGTGGATTTGTTGCCTGTTTCAAACAGTGGTTGGCCGAGTATTTTTTCTAGCTCTTTTATTGATGTAGAAAGTGCCGCTTGCGATCGATTTGCTCGGTGAGATGCTGCTCGAAATCCGCCTTCTTCGACCACTAAAACAAAATGTTTTAACTGTTGTAGCTTAATACTCATGGCACTGATCCTTCTCTAGCCCTTGCTATACCTGACTTTTTTGGCAGGTGATAGGTTTTACTTATCAAATGCACAAAATTTACCGTTAGATTTATCATTCGTCAAGGTGCAGTATTTAACCATCTTGAAACATAGTTGTTACAAAGTTGGATGGAATCGTGAACGCACAAACTAAAAAACACCCAGTAAAAACCGCTCTTTTTGCTTCAAAAGCACCACTAGAGTGGGCGATCGTAAATAACGGTACTCTATACACCGCGCAGATTCCAATTGATGAAACGGGCGCAGTCGTAGAGGGCGGTATTGAAGCGCAAACGCGACAGACTTTTAACAACCTTGTTCATACGTTGGAGTGTGCAGGCGAATCTATGGATTCAGTGCTGCAAGTTCTGATTTACGTGACAGACCGTGAATACCTAAAAACGGTAAACAGCGTATACGGAGAATACTTCAATGCACCTTATCCAAACCGTGCTGCGGTCGTCGTTGCAGGGTTAGCAAGAGAAGAGATGCTGGTCGAGTTCGTGGTTTATGCATCGGCGTCTCAACCTGAATAATTCGACTGTGAACTAAGGCTATTTGCGGTTCAATACTCTTTGAATTAAAGCGGTTTATTGATACAAGCGAACGGGTTCACTTTAGATACAAAATATACGACTTATTTTAGCAATTAATTACCTGAATATTAACAGTTTATTAATTAACCAGATGGTTGCCAGGCTCAACCGCGACCAAACCGTTACAAGGACAGAATGATGACTCAATTACAGAATGTTCAAGCAGAAAACGCACTTTACATTGGCGGCGAATGGCAAGCGGGTGTAAGCACCGTTACGAACATTAACCCATCAGATATTTCTGAAAACATCGGTAACTTTGCACAAGCAAGTGCTGAACAAGTTCAACAAGCGATTTCAGCGGCAAAGCACGCTCAACCAGAGTGGGAAAAAACGCCAATTGAACGTAAGCAAGCAGTACTTCAAGCGATTGGTGATGAGCTGATTGCACGTTGCGATGAGCTAGGTACGTTGCTTTCTCGTGAAGAAGGCAAGCCTTTTGCTGAAGGTCGCGGCGAAATTTACCGTGCAGGTCAGTTTTTCCAATACTTCGCGGCTGAAGTGCTTCGCCAAATTGGCGACAACGCAGAATCAGTTCGCCCAGGCGTTTCTGTTGAAGTGACTCGTGAAGCTGTTGGTGTTATTGGCATCATCTCTCCTTGGAACTTCCCGACAGCAACAGCGGCTTGGAAAATCGCTCCTGCGCTTGCTTTCGGTAACAGCGTTATCTGGAAACCAGCAAACCTAACACCAGCAAGTGCGGTTGCGCTTACTGAAATTATCCACCGCCAAGGTATCCCAGCAGGCACGTTCAACCTTGTTCTGGGTAGCGGTTCAACAGTGGGTGATGCACTGATCAACTCTAAAGAAGTGAACGGTGTGAGCTTTACCGGTTCGGTTGATACGGGTCGTAAGGTTGCCGCTGCTACAGCGCCAAACTTCGTTCGTTGCCAACTAGAGATGGGCAGCAAGAACGCACTAGTGGTTGCAGACGATGCTGATATTCAAACAGCGGTTGATGCAACGATTGCAGGTTCGTTCTCTGGCGCAGGTCAAAAATGTACAGCATCTTCTCGTTTAGTGGTTATGGATGGCATTCACGACCAATACGTTGAAGCACTAATCAAACGTATGAGCGAGCTAAAAGTGGGTCACGCACTGGAAGAAGGCGTGTTCATGGGCCCGGTAGTTGATGGCAACCAACTTGAAGCAAACCTAGGTTGGGTTGAGAAAGCACGTCAAAGCGGCGGTGAGCTGGCATTCGGTGGCGAACGCTTGAGCATGAAACACGAAGGTTTCTACATGTCTCCAACGCTGTTCTTGAACACGAAGAACGATTGGGAAGTGAACCAAGAAGAAGTGTTTGCGCCAATGGCTAGCGTGATTCGTGTGGCTGACTTAGAAGAAGCGATTGCGACAACCAACGATACTCGCTTTGGTCTAACGGGCGGCATCATTACTCAAAGCCTACGTACGAGCGCAATGTTCAAGCAACAAGCGCAAACAGGTTGTGTGATGGTGAACCTACCAACAGCAGGCACTGATTACCACGTACCGTTTGGTGGCCGTAAAGAGTCTAGCTTCGGTCCTCGTGAGCAAGGTCAATACGCGAAAGAGTTCTACACAGTAGTGAAGACGGCTTACCAGCGTCCTTACTAGTCAGCTCTCTATTGATAAGAATTGGCCTGATTCATAGAGTCAGGCCAACACCCAAACCCAACACAGCAAATGAAATTAGAGACGTGATTTAACCCATTTTTGAAAACATGTTATTTGAGCGTGTTTTCAAAACCGAGCTAGAACACTGAGCTTTCAATAGGAGTGGTTATGTACCAGCAACGGATTGTTATAGATGGATTGCAATACTGCAATTGGAACAGAGAATACTTCCAAACACTAAAGGCGAGCGGCATTACAGCAGTTCACGCTACCGCGGTTTACCACGAGACAGCTCGTGAAACCTTATCTCGCTTTGCAGAGTGGAACTTAAGATTCGAGCAGAATGCAGACATTATCATGCCGATTCATTCAATGGCTGATGTTGAAACTGCAAAAGCGACCGGCAAAGTCGGCATTTTCCTTGGTGCTCAAAACTGTTCTCCAATCGATGATGAGATTGGTCTTATCGAAGTGATGCGCAAGCAAGGTCTTTTGATCATGCAGCTTACTTACAACAACCAGAGCTTATTGGCGACGGGTTGTTACGAGAAGAACGATACGGGTATTACTCGATTTGGTAAGCAAGCCATCGAAGAGATGAACCGAGTGGGCATGATCATCGATATGTCTCACAGTGCCGAACGCTCAACACTTGAAGCAATTGACCTGTCTTCTCGTCCTATTTGTATCAGCCATGCGAATCCGACGTTCGCTCATGATGCGCTACGAAACAAATCAAACGATGTGATTAAAGCCCTAACCGCACGCGGTGGTTTAATCGGATTCAGCTTATACCCATTCCACCTACCAAACGGCAGCCAATGTACGTTGGAAGACTTCTGCCAGATGGTCGCGACTACCGCTGACATGGTCGGCGTAGAACACCTAGGTATTGGTAGTGACCTATGCTTAAACCAACCTCAAGCTGTTCTTGAATGGATGAGAAATGGTCGTTGGTCTAAAGCAATGGACTACGGTGAAGGCTCTGCAAACAACTCAGGTTGGCCAGATGCGTTGCCTTGGTTCTGCGGTAGTGCGGGTATGGAAAATATATATAACGGATTGATGCGTCATGGTTTCAGCGAGTCTGAAGCTGGGCAAGTCTTGGGAGAAAACTGGTTTAACTTCTTGAAAGATAGCCTAGAGCCGCAAAGCAAGGCTTAAGCGTTTCTCGCTAGTCATCATCTAAAAGGCAGCCTTCTAACAAACGTTCAATGAGCAAGTGCTGCTTAACCAATTTCACTATTCAAAAGGAACAACGGTCTATTTCGCAACGCGGTAACCCAAACATGGATTAGCCTGCCCAACACAAAAAACAATAGGGCAGGTGTTAAATACACCCTTGTAGTCATCATTCAAATGACAGCTGCAAAGAAACCTCTGGAGTCAGAGTATGTCTGATTTAACCAATAGCGTGAAATCTTCAAGCTTAAATGCGGGTCAAGCACACACAGCAAGTAATACAAACAGCAACACAAACCAGTCTGAATCTACGTCAGACAAATTAGGGCTAACCAACCCAGCACTTTGGTACAGCGGCGGTTTTATCGCTCTGTTCGTGGCACTTGCTTTGTTTGATGAGGAGTTGTTATCAAGCCTAGTAAATACGGGCTTTGCATGGTCTGTAAAAGTGTTCGGTCCTTACTGGCAAATGCTTCTTCTTCTGACTTTTCTTATTGGTCTTGGCCTGGCGGCAGGGCGAACAGGCAAGGTTATCCTAGGTGGCATCGCTAAACCTGAAATGGACGGCTTCCGTTGGATGGCGATCATCTTCTGTACGCTACTGGCTGGTGGCGGTGTATTTTGGGCTGCAGCAGAGCCGATTGCACATTACGTTAGCCCACCACCATTGTATGGCGCGCAAGACAATGCACAGCAAGGCGCGGTGAATGCGTTATCACAATCGTTTATGCACTGGGGATTCTTAGCATGGGCCATTGTGGGTAGTTTGACCTCGATTGTGGTTATGCACCTTCACTACGACAAAGGCTTGCCGCTTAAACCTCGTATTCTGCTTTACCCTGTATTAGGCGAAAGAGCACTGCAAGGCCATACAGGCGCATTGATTGATGCATGTTGTATTGTCGCAGTAGCGGCGGGCACCATTGGTCCTATCGGGTTCTTGGGCTTGCAAGTGAGCTACGCACTGAACGAATTATTTGGTATTCCAGACGGTTTTACGACCCAACTGATCATCATCTTGTTTGCGATCGTTCTGTACACATTGTCGGCATTAAGTGGTCTTAACCGCGGAATGCAAATGCTAAGCCGTTACAACGTAATTTTGGCGATGGCATTGATGGTCTATATCCTGATTTTTGGTCCAACAAACTTCATCTTCAATGGCTATATTCAAGGTGTAGGCAGCATGATTGACAACTTCATTCCAATGGCAACATATCGTGGTGACGAAGGTTGGTTGAGCTGGTGGACCGTGTTCTTCTGGGGTTGGTTCTTAGGTTACGGCCCAATGATGGCAATCTTTATTGCTCGTATTTCTCGCGGTCGTAGTATTCGCCAATTAGTATCAACCATTAGTCTTATCGCACCGTTTGTTACTTGCTTTTGGTTCACGATTGTTGGCGGCTCTGGTCTTGCGTTCGAAATCGCAGATCCAGGCAGTGTAAGTAAAGCGTTTGAAGGCTTTAACTTACCAGGCGCGCTACTGGCGGTCACTCAGCAACTACCAATGCCAATGCTTATCTCAATTCTGTTCTTGATCTTAACCACGATCTTCATCGTAACGACCGGTGACTCAATGACTTACACCATCAGTGTAGTTATCAGTGGTGAGACAGAACCGAATGCAATTATTCGTACCTTCTGGGGTGTGATGATGGGGGTAACAGCGTTAATTCTTATTTCCCTAGGCTCTGGCGGTATTTCAGCGCTGCAATCCTTCATTGTTATCACTGCGGTACCGGTGTCCTTTATCTTATTACCATCGCTTTGGAATGCGCCTCAAATCGCAATCAAGATGGCGAAAGAACAAGGTTTATAAAAGAGAAGACGCTGTAAGAAATTGATGAAATAAGAACAAATCAGCCTTTGAAAGAAGGCTGACACAAGATTCCGAAAGGAAGAGGAAAACCGTACTGGTGAAGATACATCGGACGGCATTATTTAGGTGAAGAGGCTTAGTGAGAACAAATAATAATGGGCGAGTTCGCTTGCTTCAATAACTATCAAAAACGTGGAAGCTAACCAGCATACTGTTAATAACAAGTGCTTTAAATGACGGCAACGTCCAGTTCTGAATGGCTAGCAAGTCCCTTATAACTACAAAGGTGGTGAGCAAAATGGATGCACATCGTTCTACCTACACTGAATCAGCACTACGTGACGCAACCGTCGTCATGGCACCGGAAAGACTGGGTGCTATGCACCAAACACGTATCAGCTTCGTAAGAACTCTGATTCGTAAAATGGCGCAACAGCAATGGAAAGTGACTAAGCATGAGTGGCAATTAGACGCTCAAGGTTTTGGTCACGTTATCTATAAGCTAGCGACGCCAAATCATGTTTATCATTTGGTTGTTTTTTGTGATGAAATTGCAGACGACGAACGAAATGACCGCGTAATTGCTGAAAAGTGGGACGTAACGTTTGCGCTTGTTCTTGGTGATGTTGATGTCACCCTACTTGAAAGACTTCGTGCGAATGTACCGCTTCAAGAAGCAGGTCGTAACTCTAACAATGTGCTTGTTTTAGCGCGTGCCAACAAAAGTGTGCGTGTGTTTGAACATATTGTTAGTCATTTGGCTAAAGGTGTCCAGCCAACGCCGAAAGAGCTAGCTGAAGTGGGCTACATCCTACGAACGACTGCGGTATATGGTAATGGAAAATTTGGTATTGCTGATTTTAGAATATTGGAAAACAATCCAGATTTTAACCAGTCGTTCAGTGTTCAAATGTGTGCGGTTTATATGCTACGCGAGTTCAGCCTAGATTGGGTTCATTACCTAGCTGAGCAGCAAGGCGGCGGACAAGCAATTGCCTTGCATAGAGGGTTACAACGTTACCTTGGTGTTGGCAATGCGACAGGTTTAGGCATGGCGCCATACCTTATTAACCACCCAAGGATTGTCGATCAATGGATGACAACCCGTGAACAAGCATTGGCTGCAGTATTGGCGAGTCAGACTGATACGGCGTTGATCGAGCCACTACGTACCTTAGTTAAAAAAGCGATTTGTCATTTAGAGCAAGTCGTTACCATCAATGAAACACAGCAAGAGCTGAACAAAGCTGCTGTTGATGATTTGAAAGAAATAGAACAATCGCTAGAAACGTCTGTCAGTCTGTGTGAGACATGGGCGCAGCTAGTCGAGCAATCTAAGCGCATGAGTATGGAAGCCCAAGAAATCCTTATCTCATGCTTGATGGAATTGTACCCAGAATTAGTGGACGCCCATCAAGAGCAAATGAATTGTAGCGAAACATTGTCGCTTCCTAGTGGTAAAAAGATCCAAGACCTATTGGCTGTGTTAGAAGAAAAGTACCGTTGGGCGATCACCACCGACTTCACGAAAGCAGAGAACAACTACTGGTTCTGGTATCGCTCTCAAGACAAAGAAGAGCCAAGACTCGGTGTTCGAGGTGAAGAGCTGGGTGAAGAGCGTGAATTGCCGTTAGATATCGGCCGCCAAGCTTACCGTTTGTACCATGCTTTATTACAATTCGCGCCAGAGCTTTCATTGGCTGAGTTCCTGGTTAAGCAGCCGCAGCATCGTGCGATTGCGCGCCGTGTGTGGACGTTGGGTAACAAAGCGATGGGCGACATTCAAATGAATGTGCTTCATCAAGATTCGCCGCCAATGCACTTACTGCGTTGTAAGCTTGCGATGTTTGGTGCGACTAAGTTTGATCCTCGCTCAGATCGTTGGGTACGAGTGACGTTTTTCCAAGGAGCGCCATTGCTTGATGAAATTCATCAGGACGAATGGGTGTTCCCAGTCTTACCAAGTGAAGCAGAGCTCGCTGACTCACAAAAAGCTACTACACATATCAACGCTCAACATGGAGGTAAATCGTTATGATCGTTTCTCACAATGAACTGGTAGCGGCCGTCAATAAAGCCTTTTTAGGTATGCGTCGTACATGTGGTGAAGCTGATGTGATAGCGAACATGGTGGCAGATTTACAAGTGGTGGGTTTGGATGGTATTCGTCACTTTAACAATGCAAGCAACTTTATTGGTCTAGAAGACGATTGCCCCGTGGACATTCAAGTGCGTAGCGACAACACCGTTGAAGTGGACCTGCACAAAGCGAGTTTGGCGTGTCATCTTCCTGTGGTGATGGATTACGCGATTGAAAAAATGGTGGGCAAGAAGACGCTGAAAATTGAGCTAAACAACTGCCATAACCGCTGGTTAGCGTACAGTGAGCTTGTAAAACTCGCAGCGAAAGGCATCGCGTGTACCGCACGTTGGGAAAATGGCTCAAACCCTAAGAGCACCTTGTATGTGCTTAACCGTGGTTGTGTTGCTCCAGAACTGTTTTTATCAGATTCGCCACTGACATCGGACGAACATATCCACAATATGACCATCGAACTTTCCGTCCAGGATTTCGATATCGAACGTTTGTCAGTTGGCTACCAAACACACATTGAGTCGGAAGCGCTTTTTAAAACTCAAGAGAAAGCGTGGAACGATGGCATTGAAGTTGATGAGGCAGAGTGGGGCGCGTTAAAAGAAACCGCAACGGCCATTCTTGTCGAAAGCAGCCAACGTTCGATTCAAGGTGCAGGTGAGCTAACAACTTCATAATTTAGTGCTTAGTGCTTAGTGAATCGATAGCATTATTGATAACACACGCTATAACAGATAAAACCAAAGAGCTTAACGTATCCTCACCTCGTTAAGCTCTTTTTATTTGTCTCCCGTTTTCATTCTTCCTCTCAATTGAGCCCCCCTTAAACCTTCTGTTTTGAAACAAGTTGTTACGCGTATAAAGCTAATTTGGCGATTTAATGAAGTACCTTCACATTCAGGTTCAACAAACGGTTTCATTTACAAGCTAGTATGCGTATCTTGCTAAGAAAGGTGCCAAAGGGCGCCGGTTTTATTCGTACCGATGACTTTAGAATCAGATAAAAAGGAATGAAGCGTGCAAGCTAACTTTATTGATGGAACCACCCTGTATCGTCAGCACTCTTTTGAGTTGCCACTCGATTACCAAGCCAAAGATGGACAACAGATCCAAGTCTTCGCACGTGAGCTAGTTGATCTCGCTAAAGATTCGCAAGAACTGCCGTGGCTTATCTACTTTCAGGGCGGTCCAGGCTTTCCATCTCCACGAGTGAGCGGTCAATCAGGTTGGCTAAAGCGTGCATTACAAAACTATCGTGTTCTGCTTCTGGACCAACGTGGTACTGGCAACAGCACGGTTATTAGCCATGAAACCTTGGCGCATTTGTCTCCAGAACAACAAGCTGAATACTTAACGCATTTCAGAGCAGACAATATCATTCGAGACGCGGAAGCGATTCGTGAACAGTTCGGTATTAAACAATGGTCGACGATTGGTCAAAGCTTTGGTGGCTTCTGTACACTGAGCTATTTGTCACTGTTCCCTCAAAGCCTACAGCGCTGCTATGTGACGGGCGGCATTCCTTCTATTGAACGAGAAGCTGACGATGTTTATCGTGCGACTTATAAGCGTGTCGAAGACAAAAACAGAGCCTTCTTTGCTCAGTTCCCACAAGCGCAAGCGATGTGTCGTGAGATCTCTGATTACCTGCTTAACAACGATGTGAGACTGCCAAACGGTCAGGAGTTCACGGTTGAGCAATTCCAACTTATTGGCATTAACCTTGGTGGCGGTGAAGCGAACCTGCCGATGTATTTCACGCTAGAGAGTGCCTTTGTTGAAGTGAATGGTAACAAGCAGTTGAGCTACAGCTTCCTAAATCAAATGCAACAAGAGCAGGGTTATTTAACTAACCCAATTTACGCAATCTTACATGAATCGATTTACTGTCAAGGTACAGCGTCTAACTGGTCTGCACACCGAGTGCGAGAGCAGTATCCACACTTCAACTACCAATCGGGTAGTGAGTTCTGGTTTACTGGAGAAATGGTCTACCCGTGGATGTTTGACCAACTAGAAACGTTGAAGCCATTACGCGAAGCTGCCAATCTATTAGCTGAGAAATCGGATTGGGGTACTTTGTATAATGCAGAGCAGCTGAGCAAGAATACGGTTCCGATGGCGTGTGCGGTTTACGCAGATGACATGTACGTAGAACTGGATTACAGCCGCGAAACACTGGCTAATATTCCAAACTCGAAAGCGTGGGTTACCAACGAGTATGAGCACAATGGTTTGAGAGTGGATGGCGAACGAATTGTCGATAAGTTAATGACGATAGTTGATACATTAGAAAATTTGCCCAAATAATCAATTTTCCCGGCCAGAAACAAGAAAACGCTGCATCCATGCAGCGTTTTTATTAGGTCATCGAACTTAGATATTAAGAACTAGGAGGGGTAGCTTTTAAAACCATTAGGGCTGGATGACGATATCTTGAGTTTCGGTAGTCGTTAAGCTGGCGCGATTCTGTTCGATAAGTTGAGCCGCATAAGAGGGAGTCACAGCTTGAATTTCGCCCTTTGAACGAATGGTTAGTGCTTCCCACGCATGGTCTCTGTATTTGCCAGTTTGTGTATATTCAATAAGTACTCTCATGAGCCTTCCATCTAATGTGTGGTTAACGTGCTACTAACATTAGTCATTTAGATATGGTTACGCACCTGTTAAATATGAAACATAAGATTAACCAAATGTATCGGGCGATAACCTTGATAAATTTGTTATATACATTTGTAACAAGTAATTGTGGGAGGTCGGTACGGTGTGGAGAGGTCAAGGTTATTGTAAGTTTTGCTTAGGGTGAAAGATAGAATATGTTTTTATATAAAAAACGCTGCATATAAGCAGCGTCTTTAACGATGGTATCAAACGATCCGTATAACGGAGTGTTTACTTTTTCAGACCAAGGCTTTTACTTGCAGAAATAGCGGCACTTTCTAGGTCGGTAATACGCCCTGCACTGGCTGGACCTAGGACATTTGAATACAAGGCTAACTGTTTCTCAAATGATAAATCCAATTGGTTATAGAGGTTTTGGCGAATTTGAGCGTGCTGTTGCGGCTCAGCGTTCGATAACCCTTCCAATGTATCGTAGATGAGAGCTGTTGTATCCATAGATGGTCCTTAGTAAACCTTTACAAAATAAGGAGGATTATGCACTCAGTCTCATCTTTGTTCTGCGATATCGATCTCATTATGTGTGAATTGACTGTATTATGTAATCAGTTAGTTAAAACGTTTGGTGGCTGAAATGCCGAAACTGGTGTAATTAGGCTCTCTATAATCAACAAGACGTGGACAATAGTTTTTGTTAGCTACTTGTAGCAGAGAGTATTTGTGCTTATTGTGATAAACAATATTTAACCTATGCCCTCACTAGGAGTCATTGTGGAGTTAGAGATACATCAGGTTGATTCGTTCACAGCCCAAGCTTTTAAAGGAAACCCTGCAGGGGTTTGTATTTCACAGGAGTCCTTGGATGAGTCATTAATGTTTTCAATAGCAGAAGAGATGGCGGTGTCAGAAACAGCTTTTCTGGCACTTAACACCATGACGCTTAGATGGTTCACGCCTGAAGTTGAAGTGAAACTATGCGGACACGGCACTTTGGCTACAGTCCACGTATTGAAAGAACAACGATTTGTGAAAACAGGTGACCGAGTCGTGTTTAATACTTTGTCTGGAGAGTTAGCTGCCACCGTTTGTGAGTCTTCTATCGAGCTTGATTTCCCTAGTACTGATTTATCATCGAGTTCTGATCCCGACGGAGCGTTGCTTGAACATTTGGGCTTAGTACGGAATCAAGTTGTATCATTCAGGGAGTTTGATTCAAAGCAGTTAATAGAAGTCGTCGATGAGCATGTACTATTGAATTTGTCACCTAACTTTGATGCCTTGAAAGGCATTAAGGGGCGAGGAGTTGTTGTGACGGCATTATCGTCAAACCCTGAGCTCGACTTTGTTTCTCGTTACTTTGCTCCATGGGTGGGGGTTAATGAAGACCCTGTAACCGGATCGGCACATTGCGCTCTGACTCAATACTGGTCAGAGAAGTTGAATAAACGCAGTTTTGACGCTTATCAAGCATCGTATCGTGGTGGTTATATTTCTACGAAGTTACAAACGAACGGACGGATTAAGCTGATAGGTACTGCAACCACCGTGATCAGTGGAATGTTGAGGTTGTAGTTTCTAAACAAGTTGTCTTATGAGCTTGTATTTTCTAACTTGCTCTTATTTTCAATGTCTGTTTTTATTAGTCGGGCTTATTCTTCAGTCATGCCTATTTGATTGACTAAATAGCTAAAGTGTCATTGTCATTATTTAAGGAATCGCCGTGTCAGCCTTCTACCTTTCACAAGTGCTCGTCGCCATCGCTATATGTTTCGACTTGTTGTCTTTTCAGTTCAAAGAAAGGAAGAAAATCGTTACGTGTTTGTTTTTCGCTGGTGTTCTTATTTCGAGTCATTTCATTCTTCTTGAGCAATGGACAGCGGCGAGTTTGATGATTATCGCGACTGTACGTTATTTGACGAGTGTGTTCTCGACATCACCTAAATTAAAATACTTCTTTTGTTCTATGTCATTAGTGGCAACAGTTTTTACTTATTCTGGGGTTGTGAGCGTATTAAGTTGTTTGGCTTCAGTTTTTCAAACTTTAGCGGCGTTCAATAAAGACGATCGTCGCTTGAGAGAGTTGATGATAATAGGAACCAGCTTTTGGCTAATTCATAACTATTTGGTTGGTTCTCCAACCGCAGTGGTAATGGAAGTCTTGTTTATATGCAGTAATTTAGTGGGTTATTACCGTTTTTATTTCAAAAAAAGTGCAGTGGTATAAAAGGAGTATGTCGTGGTTAAGATTCGAAACTATCAAGCGAGTGACGCCAAAGCGCTGTGGGACATTTACTTTAATACCGTTCGTAATATTAACGTTCGTGATTACTCTCAAGAACAAGTCGAGGCTTGGGCACCAAGTTATTTTGACTCCGAACTTTGGCAAAAGTGTTTGCACCGTATACAACCCTTCGTGGCCGAGTTAGAGGGAGTTGTGGTTGGTTATAGCGACCTTCAACCGAATGGGTTGATTGATCATTTTTTCTGTCATCATGAATACCAGGGCAAAGGTGTAGGAAGAGCTTTAATGGAACATGTGTTTTTTATTGGTGCAGATCTCGGAGTGACTCGGTTTTTCTCTGAGGTGAGTATTACCGCCAAGCCTTTCTATGAGCACTTTGGTTTTACGGTGGTGAATGAGCAGGAGGTCGACATGCGTGGAGTTAAGCTGACAAATTACGTAATGGAGAAAGTGACCTAATAGCCTAATCTGATTTTAGTTTGGTTATCGCCAATGCTATTTCATATTAAGAGATGAAGAGTGTCGAAAAGTTCAAGCTATGAGCGCCTGTTTGCTTGATACAGACCTTTATTTGAAAGTGTTACTTATTTCGTTGCAAAAGCATCCTTTGTAGTGAGAGTAAAGTTTGTAGCGAAAAAACAATCTGTAGTAAAGGATGAAAGGGCGTGATCCAATCACACCCTCTAAGAATTGTTCGTGTTTATCTCTTTTGCTTACTTTGGCAGTAACACTTTATCGATCACGTGGATTACGCCATTGCTTGCTTCAACGTCTGGCATTGCGACTTTAGCTTTATTAATCATTACGTTACCATTGTCAATTGCTATCATTACAGCTTCCCCTTGCACCGTTTCAGCACTATTAAGCTTCATGACTTCTGTTGCCATTATTTTTCCTGGCACCACATGATATGTGAGCACGGCGACTAACTTGTCCTTATTTTCAGGTTTCAACAACATATCAACCGTACCTTCTGGCAGTGCCGCGAATGCTTCATCGGTTGGTGCAAACACCGTGAAAGGGCCATCGCCTTTCAATGTCTCGACTAAACCTGCCGCTTTCACTGCTGCTACTAAGGTGGTGAAAGAACCATTTTCAGCCGCCACATCAACGATATCTCTCTTCATTTCATGATGGTTAGCTTGAGCAAAAGCGGTTAAAAGAAGTGTTACAAATAGTACTGACAGAGTCTTACTTAAGTTATTAAACATATTGTCGTCCTTTGAGTTTGTCTGTATTTCCGACAATCATTACGAAAGTTTAAACTTAATAGATCAACTTATTGAACCTTCGATCAACATCCTTTTATAGCCAACGTCATCATACGAATAAAAATACACTGCTAAATCATTGTTATAATTTCACTTATCTACGTATAGCTGAAAGTAATTACTCAATTAATGGATGTGAATATGATTTTTTACCTGTTTTACTGTCGGGATTTGCGTCAATGTGGACGCGAAAGGTGGTTTGATAGGTTATCAAGATTGGTCCTAATATCGATTTTTATAACTCCGAGTAAGTGTTAGCAGCTGTTGGTGTCGACTATAAATTCTAACTACACTCAGATTCCAAACTGTGATTTTCATTATTCGCTTAGCTTTCTCTTCATTATTTGTTCAAGTATTTTTAGTTCTTACCACTTTTAAGGTTGTAGGTGCTCGTTGCTATCCGTAATATGAAAAATAGGTTACAGGTAGGAAGAATTAATAAGGAAGTGCTTTGGAAATACAAATTAGACACCTTGAACTCACGGACAATTCAGATATTTTCGATATTTATCGTTATCCATCAGTATCTGAAAATACTTCACAAAAGCCTTTCCTTAGTTCAGACCAAGTTGAAAGGTTGTTTGGACATTCTGACCATTTTTCTTTGGTGGCTGAAGTCTCGGGTAAAGTCGTGGGACATATGACCTTATTCATGACTACGAAGGTCAGAGACAGACACTGCGCAGGGCTTGGTATCGCGATTCATCCTGATGCCCACGGCAAAGGGGTCGGTAAGGCATTAATGCAAGAAGCGATCAATCAGGCGGATAACTGGCTTAATCTAGTGCGCCTTGAACTTGAGGTTCATGCTGATAACCACGCCGCAATTGCTTTGTATGAAGGTGTCGGTTTTCAATTTGAAGGCACTAAAAGGCTCAGTACATTCAAAGCCGGGAAATATATCGATATGTTATTAATGTCGAGAATTCGACCGGATTACCTCTAATATCTCGCTATTTGTTTACCTTTAGTGGACGGATCCTATAGTGATAACTGACAGCCCAAACCGTTTGTTGTTTGGGGATTTTATATAGAATGAACGGTTTATTTATTATTTATCCCAAACCATAGCGCAGCGAAAACTGGATTAATTCAGTATGGTTGTCGAGTTCACAATCTTACTGAGTAATTGGTTAGTGAAATTCCCATCTAATTCTGTATAGTTACAACAGTTTGCTTCGTATAACCCCAATGATATGGTTTGGGGGTCTCTACCAGCTCCCGCAAAGTGCTGATTACGAAGGGTTTAGATCACAATAGTGTTCTTACTCTTTGTAATGGCGTTCAAAAAACATCTTGTCTATTATTCAGAGTAAGTACACACCTAAAATCCATAGTAGGTGAAATATGAACGCATTTATTCAAGGGCTTCCAAAAGTAGAGTTGCATTTACATATTGAAGGTTCATTAGAACCAGAGTTACTTTTCCAACTGGCTCAACGCAATGGCATCGACCTGCCTTATTCATCTCCAGAGCAATTAAGAGCTGCTTATGAATTTGATGATCTGCAGTCATTTCTTGATATTTATTATCAGGGCGCTAATGCTCTGCGTACAGAACAAGATTTTTACGATCTAACATGGGCATACTTAGAGCGCTGCCAAGCTGACAACGTTATCCACACTGAAATTTTCTTTGATCCTCAAACACATACTGATCGTGGCATTGCATTCGATACCGTGATTAACGGCATTCACCGTGCGCTTGAATACGGTCAAAAAGAACTAGGAATTACCTCTCAAATCATTGCCTGCTTCTTGCGTCACCTGTCTGAAGAGAACGCCATTCAAACGTTCGCTGATATTCTCAAGCATCAAGATAAAATCATTGGTGTTGGATTAGATTCTTCTGAATTAGGGCATCCACCCGAGAAATTTAAGCGAGTATTTCAGAAAGCCAAACAAGCGGGTTTCCTAACGGTAGCTCATGCGGGAGAAGAAGGGCCAGCTCAAAATATTGTTGATGCGATTGAAATGCTCGGTGTTAGCCGAGTAGACCATGGTGTGCAATGCATGACTGACGAGGCCTTGGTAGAGGAATTGATTGAAACCAAGATGCCACTGACTGTATGTCCACTGTCTAACACTAAATTACGCGTTTTCGATGCGATGGAAGACCACAACATAGTCGAGTTGTTAAGAAAGGGCGTAGCTGTCACCATTAACTCTGATGATCCTGCGTACTTCGGTGGTTATATGTCGGATAACTTTAATGCTGTGAACCAAGCTCATGACATGACGCAGCAAGAACTGGCGCAGTTTAGCTTGAATGCTATTGAAGCGAGCTTTATTGGAGAGTCATTAAAGCAGAAATATAGAGAAGTTGTGTTGGCTTATATCGCATAGCTTTCTGCAATATATGAAGGTAAAGAAGCTGGCTATAATATCGTGCCAGCTTCTTTAGTTTGAACGAGAGATAAGCCGATCTACTTGTTCACGTAATCTTTGAATTTTTGTTTGGTTTCAGAGTCAGCTTTTTCGTACCAGAAATAGAGCATCTCCTCGGCTGTGTTCGCAGCGTTAGTATCTATCTTATCTGGCAGAGTAACTGGTTGAGCAGCAACGGACGTAGTCATGCCAATGGCTAGTGCCGCAATGCCACCTTTCTTGTTGTATTCTTTAGCTTCTTGAGGGAACTTACGACCAATTTGCATGCCGTCTTTAATTAACTTGTCTTGCTTAACACTGATAACGTTTTGGTTCTCATCAACCAATTTCCAGTCTAGGTTCTCAAAGCCTTTCTTCGCTTCACGGGTATTATGGTATTTAGGCATATCGAACATCAATGCAGCGTCGGTAGCACTGAAGGTTGCAATAATAGCATCGCTATCAACAAACTCACGGTCGTTACCTTTGTCAAAAGCAAGCTGATATTGGAATACGATCTGGTTTTTACCGTCTGGAACGGTGAGCGTTTTATGAGAAGAGAATAAGCTGCCATCTAGATCTGGCTTAGCTTCGTTGACCGCTAGAATATCAACACTTGATGGAACTTGAATTTCAACGTCAGCTAATACTGCAGGTGTTGCAACGATAGCTGTAAGTAGGGCAATGCTTTGGATTGTCTTCATAATCATACAGTTGTTTATAGTTAGATAAATCACATTCTCATGCAGAGCGAAGTATTTCAAGTTACCTTGTCTCTATTTGATAAAATTCACCGAAACTTAACGTAAGGATAAAACTTGAAAGCATAAACCGTGCTTAATAACGCGATATACAATGTCGCTAATCGTTATCGCCCCCCCGTATTATTTCGATGCCTCATTTCCCGTTGTATTAGCTTGCTGATTGAGTTTTTGTATTAAGCGTGTGGCTTGGTGGCTGTTAACCATCAATCGATTGATCAGTTGCTGAAGTAATTCGGCCTCAGGCATTGTGTGATGCTCGGCTACCTGTTCTGCGGAAACTGCAAGCTCAAGTACCTCTGTCATCTCAAACCTTGATGCAATCGCTCTGACTGCGTTTAAGGTTCTACAGAGATCATCCGGTCTGGCGCTAGAAAATAACTCTATCAATTCGTCAATTTCGTTCTCTAACTCCTCGACGAGAGAGGTCAAGCATTCGAGTTTCTCACCTGTTTCCATCTTACCGCTAGTCAGCAATAGACTGCGCGAAACCTCTTCTTCTGTGAGTGGTAACTTGTTCTTCGGCAGACGTGTCAATATGGTGATATTGCTTTCATCTTTGTTTGGACGGTTGTGTACATTAGCCGAGTTATGTCGGTTAACCTCAAATTGGTGATGAAACTCATTAATGGCGTTTTGTAAGCTGTTTTTCTGCAATGGTTTGGTGAGTACGAAATCAGCCCCTGACAGAATAAATTCATCGTGCGCTTCTTTAAACACATCGGCTGTACACGCGAAAACCACGGTAGTTAGCTTGAGTTCGTTGCGGATTTTTTGAATCGCCTCAATACCGCTCATGTTCGGCATGTGGTTGTCCATGATGATTAAGTCATATTGGTTTGAGGCTAGTTTATCTAAAGCCTGTAAACCATCGTAAGCGTTCTCAACCGTTAAGTTGATAGATTCACAGAATTTCCTGATCACCATCGCGTTGATCTTGTTGTCTTCGACTAATAATACTGAGAAGTTATCGAGAGTCTGATGGGTTCGGATTGGTGTTTGAACGACGATTTTCTCTTCTAGCTCGTGCATTTCTAACGGCAAAGAGATAGCGAATTGAGTACCGGAATTCAGTTGACTAGTGACTCTAATACTTCCGCCCATCAGTTCGACTAATTGTTTCACAATCGACAGTCCTAACCCTGTTCCGCCAAATTTACGTGTCGTTGAAAGCTCGGCTTGTTCAAAGGCTGTGAATATATGGTCGATCTTGTCTTCTGCAATGCCAATACCAGTGTCAGTCACCAATATATTCACGCTTGGCGGGGTTGTCGGTGCAATCAAAAACTCCACTTCGACCTTGCCTGATTCAGTAAATTTGACTGCATTACCTGCCAAATTAAATAAAATCTGACGGGTACGTGCGGGGTCTCCCACCAACTGAACATTGGCAGGGATGCTGTCCTTGATGATAAAATCGAGGCCTTTGTCAGTGGCAAGTGGTGTCAATGTTTTATCAAGGTGTGTAACCACGTCTTTGACTGAGAATGGGCTGTATTCAAGCTCCATTTTTCCTTGTTCAACCTTAGAAAAATCGAGAATGTCATTTAATATGGTAACGAGGTGCTGACCTGAATCGATGATGATTTGTGCTTGCTTGCGAGTGTCGGAGCTTTGTGAATCTTCTTTGATGATCTGGGCGATACCTAACACGCCATTCATTGGGGTTCGTAATTCATGGCTCATGGTAGCAAGGAATAATGACTTGGCTTCGTTGGCTTTTTCCGCTTTGTCTGCGGCTTCTTGATAGGAGAGGTTGTTTCGCTTTAATTCAAAGACGCGCAGGATAAAGAGGGTGAATGAGAAGGCAAAGGTGAGTAGCGCCAATGTGATGATGAGTTTAACGATGATGCTTTTAAGCTGGTCTTGAACATCGGTAAATTGATGTTCAATCTGCTCAAGGTATTCCATGCTATGGACCGAAAGCACTCGTGATAGCAGTTGGCTCTGTTGCTCATTAAGCTCAGTAAACGTTTTAGACAGGTTAGCCAAGTCTGAGTTTATGCCCTGATGTTGAATTTGTGTGCCTGCAAACAGCACGCTAGCGAGTAGCTCACTTTGAACATTTATGTTTGAAGATGTGATCGCGTCAATATTGTGTGAGCCATTTCTTGAGCCAGTTTCTGTGAGTTGTAGAGTTAGGGATTGCAGAATGAATTGACGGGCAACACTCAATCCGACGAGGTTGTCTAGCGTATCCACGTTCGCTATAGAAGCGGTGTGGAAACGCTCAAGTAATTTCGGGGTTTGTAAGCCTCGAAAGAACACTGAGTGGATATTAGTACCTTGATAGCTACCTTTGAGCAATTGCAGTTCTTTTTCTAAGGCGACTAAATTTGCCGTCATTTGATAAGGGTTCGAGATCCCCGCGAGAGCCGCATTGGTTATCTGATCGCGCATTTCTAGTACTTCATGTCCGAGCTCACGGACAGATTCACCATATTTAGTGACTTTCTCATGCTCAAAATAGGTCAGCATGATAAAGCTGACTAAGCCCACAAATAGCGAGATAAACAGTAAAAAGATGAGTCTGATTTTATTCATTTTCAAACTCCACTAGCATTTGAGGGCGGTCACCGGTGAGGGTTTCTAGGAAGGTTTTGATATCGCTAATGATTTGGTCTTCAAATGTTTTTCCTAACTGGCTCTCTCCCATAATCTTAATAGCTTCTTCTAGCGTAGCGGTTTGTCCATCGTGAAAGTAGGGTGCTGTGATTGCGACGTTTCTAAGGCTAGCAACACGGAATAAGTGCTTGTCTTGTGGTTGAGCGGTAAACATAAAGCGACCTTGATCTTCACTTCGTTCGGAACCTGTCTTTGATAATCCAAAATAGCCAAATCGCATCACCATGCCGCCGCCAATATTGGTGCCTTGGTGGCAACGAATACAGCCTTCCTCTTGAAAGGTTTTCCACCCCCTTTTTTCACTTGCAGAAAGTGCAGAGTTATTGCCTCTTAAATATTGGTCGAAAGGAGAGTGAGGTGTCGTTAAGCCTCGCATAAACTCAACGAGAGCTGCTTTAATTGAGGCCTCGTTAATAGCTGTTCCCTCTTCATTGAATAGACTAACGTAATCATCTGCCTGGGATACATAATCAATAATATATTCCCAGTTAGAATCCATTTCGGCGATGTTATGTACGGGGCCATCGATTTGGTCAGTAAGGTTGTTAACGCGACCATCCCAAAAGAAGCGGTAGTTAAAGGTCGCGTTGAACACTGTGAGTGAATTTCTCATTCCGCTGCCGTTTACTCCAGCAGATACAGGGGTCACTTCAGCCCCATTGGTTTGCAGGCTATGACAACTTTCACAACTGACACTTTGATCGGACGATAAGTTGGGATCCCTGAATAAAATCCAACCTATTTTGGCAAGCTTCTTATCAATTTGAATTGAATCTGGAATTGGTGATACTGGAGATTTTGCAGATGGGATCTGTTTGGTATTTTGGGTATCTGTAGTGGAGGTGTGAGCTGCTGAAAGGAAGGTTTCATAGTCGTTATTACGAGAATGTTGTTCTTCATGTTCAAGTAATACATGGACCTTTGAAGAGGCGGTATCATAAACCAATACGGAGATTGAAACGCAAATTACCGTTACGCTTATTACAGCCAGATATGGCGTTTTCATAGCATCAATTCCAACTGATTATGACCACTCAGAGTCGCTCTGATTCCACCTTCATTCCCTTGTTAATGAAGGTGTGACTTTATAAACCTAGTTGCAATGAATTGATGTTGCAAGGCTGGTGGAAGGAAATTAAACCGGTTTGGTAAGTATGCTCGGGAATGGACTGATAAACTGGGGCTAATGTAGGTGCGATGAAGAAAAGCCGTAGTCACTGTATTGAGTCACCACGGCTTTATTATTTCATAATGCACTTACTTAATATATCTGAAGTGCGTATGTTTACTCGAAGTACTAATGTTTACTTGAAACATCTCTCCTAAATCGGCTTATTTAGCTTGCGCTGCTGCCGCTTCTAGTTGCTTAAGTTTACCTTGAAGCATGTATGCATTCTGGTTGAAGTTACCAGGGTTCAGTACTTGGCTGTTCTGCATTGGGTAGTCAGGTAGCGTGTTCATGAACTCTTGTACTTTGCCGCCTACTGGTACGAATAGCCACATGTTGTCTGCCATCCAACGTAGGTACATGCCAGATTCGTGTGGGGCTTTTTCGAATGGGTCTGCACGTAGGTGAACGACTTGAGGCCAGTTTGGTTGGAAACGTACCGCATCGGTAATGTTACCGTCCATTACCGCGAATGAGATCTTGAAGTCATTCCAACGTACAGCGTTTAACTCAGCGTTTGCAGAGAAGTAAAGCATGCTATCACGAGGGCCTTTCTCTTCTTTACCTTGGAAGTAAGGTAAGAAGTTGTAACCATCTAGGTGTACACGCCAGTTTTTACCGTTGTAAGTCGCACCTTTGTCAGACGCAAGTTTCTCAACCACTTTATCATCACCAGCGGCTGCTAGTAGAGTAGGGATCCAGTCTTGGTGGCTCATGATGTCATTGATCTTAGTCCCCGGTTTGATTGTACCAGGCCAGCGAACGAGCTGAGGAACACGCATACCCCCTTCGTAAGTGGTACCTTTCTCACCGTGGAAGTAAGTTGCACCGCCATCAGGCCAAGATACTGTCTCTGCACCGTTATCGGTAGAGTAGATAACGATTGTGTTGTCTGCGATCTTAAGCTCATCAAGCTTGTCTAGAAGGATACCTACTTGGTCATCGTGCTCTAGCATGCCATCTGCGTAGATGCTGATACCTGATTTACCTTGGTATTTCTCTTGTAGACGAGTCCACACGTGCATACGTGTTGTGTTGTGTTGTGCCAGATGAAGAATGGTTTGTCAGCTTTCACTGCTTTTTCCATGAAGGCTAGAGATTGTTCTAGGAACTCTTCATCCGCGTGCTCCATACGCTTACGTGTCATTGGGCCGGTATCTTCAATCTTACCGTCAGAAGTCGACTTGATTACACCTCGAGGGCCAAAGTTCTTACGGAACTCAGGATCTTTAGGGTAGTAGTATGTTTCTGGCTCTTCTTCTGCGTTTAGGTGGTAAAGGTTACCGAAGAACTGGTCAAAACCGTGGTTTGTTGGAAGGTGTTTGTCTTGGTCACCCATGTGGTTTTTACCGAACTGGGCTGTCATGTAGCCCTGTTCTTTAAGAAGGTCAGCGATCGTTGGAGCCCAATCTGGGATACCGTGGTCTGAACCTGGCATTCCGATAGTCAATAGACCGGTACGGAAAGGTTCTTGGCCCGTTAGGCAGCGCACACGTGGCGATGCCTGTCACTCAAGACAGTAAGGTATTCGAACCGTTTCTTGCGGCTATTACACCCGACATCATGCCGGTTTCAGGTAAGTCAGCAGAAGAAGCACTGCCATTGATCAATCAACAACTGTCTGGTGAGTTAGGCTCTTCTGTACTGTTGGTATCAGATGGTGTAAACCCAAGCACCATTAGGGCGTACGAGAGTTTCTTTAACGACAATCCGTATCAGTTGCTCATTCTAGCCGCAGGAAATAGCAATGTGGTGAGCGATAACCCAGTCGACCTCGATTCACTGCGTAACTTAGCGAGTAAGACGGGTGGACGAGTGGTTGAGGTGACCGTTGATGATTCGGATATCCAACAATTGAACAGAGCGATTGAAAGAAACATGCAGCTCAACGGCGAATCTTCAATGCCTTGGAAAGACATGGGCTATGGCTTGCTTATCCCAATGGCAATTATCATGTTGTTGTGGTTCAGAAAAGGATGGTTGGTGCAGTGGTGTGTTGTTGGTTTGATGATCACAAGCAGCCTGTATTCACCAGACACTTTGGCGAAAACAGTCAACTTAACCGCTGAGAAACCCGTTGTAGTGGAGTCGCTTACAGCTTGGGACAAAACAGCTCAATGGTGGTGGGACTTATGGCTAACGCCCGACCAACAAGGTCAACGTTTGTTGAACCAGAAAGAGTACCTTCAAGCTGCTAAACATTTCACTGACCCAATGCGAAAGGGCGCGGCTTATTACTATGCTCGTGATTTTAAGCTCGCTCACAGTGCGTTCTTGCAAACCAAAACTGACCTTGGTTTATCCAATGCAGCGAGTGCGTTAGCCAGGCAGCGTGAATACCTTGCGGCGCGAGACCTTTTGAAGTCACTAAGCGAGAAAGAGGATCTTTCACCAGAACTAAGAACGGATGTGGAAAATAACCTTGTAGTGCTTAGCGGGATTGTCGAAGAGGTAAACCGAACCAGTGAAAGCCAATCTGGAACCACAGATGGCCCTGAAGAGTCTTTAGAACTCGAAGACGATCAGCCACGAACGGGTGATGGCGCTGAAGAAGAAACGGTAGCGGAATTGATGCTCAAGGAAACGCTTAATGCCAATGAAATCTTGGGCAGCCAAGAGCTTGCCGACAAGTGGTTAAAACGCGTCGAAGCGGATCCTAAGTTCTTCTTGAAGTCCAAGTTCCAAATTCAGTTAAGAAATCCGGCACCGTCTATCGAACAGACGCCAAAACAGGTACCGGCGTCAAAACAGGAGCAAGCACAATGAGTCGATATGATTTAGCTCTTGAAGCCATTCAATCAAAGAGAGTGCGATTCAGAGCCCATAAGTGGTTACTGTCGATGACTCTTATGTTGAGTTGGTTTTTTCCTGCTGTTGCTTCTGCTGCCGATATCTTCGATCTCCAAAAAAGTGGTGATGTTGAGCTGATCGCTTGGGTTGGAGAAAAACCGAAGTCAGGCGATAAGATAAGGCCGACCAAAGTCAGCGTAAATGAGCAGGTAATTCTGAATATTGAGGTGGCGACGCCGCGTTGGTTAACGGGAGGGACTCGAATCGGCAGTATCGAAATTCCTAACGTGATTGCTAAGCAGCGGAACCAACTCGCGACGAACTACACGGAACGAATTAATGGCACTACATGGTCACGCCAGCGTTGGGAAGTGACGCTCTATCCGATGACTTCTGGCGAGTTTGTCATTCCAACCGTGCCGGTTCGCGTCCAAGTTTCTGCTCCTGATGGTTCTAATGTTGGCGGCACGCTTTACACGCAGCCGATTAAGTTTGAAGCTTCGTTGCCTTCAGGTTTACTTGATAATGAATCGCCTTGGTTTTCTGCAACAGAAGTAGATACAGAGCAACAATGGCAACGCTCGAGTGAAAACTTAAAAGTAGGCGATGCTATTACTCGAACGGTAGCCATCAAGGCAAAAGACAGCCTCTCTGTGTTGCTGCCAGACGTGCTAACCAATGAGTCCACTCAGCAGTTCCAAGCTTACCCACAGCCCAACCGTTTAGACGATACGCAAGAACGCGGTGATTACCGTTCTAGCCGAGTCGAAGAAACGGTTTATGTTATTCAACAAGGTGGCGAATTTACCTTACCGGATTTCTCATTCCAGTGGTGGGACAGCAAGAATCAACGTCTTGAAAGTGTTGTCATAAAAGGCGAGGTGTTTGAAGCAAAACACACTGTTCAATCCTTCATCAAGGCTTATATGTCGGTCTTTATCAGCGTTGGTTTGGCATTAGTGTTGTGTGTTGCGTTATTTGTTTCTTTGAAGCGTTATTACAAGAACCGACCGACACCGAGTTGGTTGGTATTCCGTCGTTTGCTTAAGCAAGGCAATTGGCCTGCATTGAGAACCTTTATCTACCGTCAATTGCGAACAGAAACGACTCAGTTAGAACTGGATAAAGTGAAACTGAGTAAAGCGCAACTTGGTAAATTGAATGGACAAAAACGTTGGGTGGAAGACAGCGAAGCACTTCAGCAAGGGTATGAAGATAAAAACGTCTTTACTCGTTTGTGGAGAGGTTTAAGTAACCTGTCTAATGATCAATTAAACTCAAGCCATTCTCGTTCGATTTTCTCCCGCTTGAAAATCTCTAAAGCCTTGCCAGACTTAAAAAATAAAACTAAGTAGCAACCTTTAGTTATTCGCATCGAACATGATCGGCAGGTTCTCTATTATGGGGAATCTGCTTCTTTAATATGGAACTGTATGAAAAATACCGAGCTAAATTTAATTCCTATATTTGTTGCTATCTATGAAGAGCAGAACTTGTCTAGGGCTGCTAGTCGCATGGATATCAGCCAACCTGCTGTGAGCAAAGCGCTTGCACGGTTGCGAGATATCTATGACGAGCCACTGTTTCACCGCACCACATCAGGCGTAGAGCCAACCACATTCGCTATTGATATCTATCCTGCAATGGCTGCCGCACTCAAGAACTTCACTTCTACTTTGTCGGATTCAAGAGACTTCGACCCTAAAACCTCAGGCCGCGTCTTCTCAATTGCTTGCGTCTCAGCGGCGAGTTACGAAATGATGCCAAGAGTCATGCAGTTAATTAGTCAAGTGGCGCCTGGTATTGCATTGGAAATTCATCCTTTGTTTACTGAAGATTACGAGTCCGATTTAAGATTACAAAGACACGATGTGATTGTTGATATGACGCCAAAGGGAAGAACCATGCTCAAGCATGAGGTGATTTCTAAAGAGGAGCTGGTGGTTGTATGCAGAGCTGATCATCCTACGGTTGGCGACACCATTAATATGGAGCAATTTCTTTCTCTTGGTCACGTCGTGGTATCTCGCTGGCACGCCCGTAAAAGCTTGTTAAGTTCTGAACACTATGATGGATTAGAACAGCGCAGGGTAGTTTACCGAGCGGCTGGCGTTGTCGAGATGCTCCCAGTCATTGAGAACTCAGATTATATCGGTATGCTGCCAATATCGTCGGTTCGCTGTTTCTCAGAGAAGTACAATGTCAAAATACTGCCTTTACCATTCGAGTTGGAAGACCTCGAAATGTGTATGATTTGGCACCCAAGCCGTACCAACGAGCCAAGCCATAAGTGGCTGCGTGATAAAATAAAAGTGGCGGCAAAAGAGTTATCAAGTTAGTTAGCACTATATTAGTTATTATAGAGGACATAGCATGGACAGCATTCGCGCGATTTTCAATGGTAAGAAAGCCAATACTCCAGAGTTAAGACAAGCGGTTTTTGATGCAAGAGACCGTGATATCGACCTACAAGTTAGAGTGACTTGGGAGCCTTCAGATATGTATCGTCTAGTAAACGAGGCAATATGCGATGGTGTGAAACGGCTCATTGTTGCTGGTGGCGATGGGACGGTTAATGAGGCCGTTAGTGCGCTCAACCAGTTCCAAGTGAGTGAAAGGCCGCAACTTGCGATTATTCCCATGGGAACCGCGAACGATTTTGCTACTGCAACGGCTATTCCGAGTAATATTGCAGAGGCTTTTGCACTCGCGTTAGAAGGCAATACTTTCGCGGTCGACAGTGTTCGTGCTAACGACCGCTATTTCATGAATGTAGCGGCAGCAGGATTTGGAGCTGAAGTGACCGCTGAAACTCCTGTTGAATTGAAAGACTTTCTTGGTGGCGGTGCGTACACGTTAACAGGCGTGGTGAAAGCGTTAGGATTTAAGCCTTATATCGGCACCTTAACCGTAGATAAAGGCACTTTTACTGGCGAAATTCTGGTTGGTGCGTTTTGTAATGGTCGCTTGGCCGGTGGTGGTCAATCACTTGCGCCTGAAGCTTTGATAGACGATGGCTTAATGGATCTAACATTAGTTAAGTCATTTGTGGCGTCAGAATTACCGCAAGTTCTTGAGGAGTTAAAAAGTCCTGATGAAGACGGTAAGTATATTGTGCATACTCAAACGAGTTGGCTTGATATCGATTTTACTCAACCTTTACCGATTAATTTAGACGGAGAGCCTTATCGTTCAAATAACATCCGCTTCGAAGTTGTCCCATCAAGCATCCGTCTGGTACTTCCTGATGACTGCCCCTGTTTAAGTAAGAACTGCGTTTGAATATGTTCAATGTCATATGGTGTTACTGAACGTGAGATCGGCTTTGCTTCAATAGTGTGCTCTGCGTACTGAGTGCGCTTGCAATATTTTCTGCATTCTTATCGCCAGCCGAGATCCGGGTTAACGTTGTGCTGTGTAATACTGAATTATTTTAATCCGCCTGTAACTAGTCTGGGTCTTTAACTAGGCGCAGACCCATGTCCGACATGGTGATTGACTGGCTTGCGAAATCACGGCGGTAACTTTCAGATTCATTTGCGTCATAGGCAAAACTGCCACCGCGCACTGATTTATGTGATAGCCCTACGTCACTATGTTTTGCATTGTTTGGATTATCTGTTGGACCGAATCTGTAGAAGGTGTCATCGAAGGCATCAATCACAAACTCTCCCACGTTTCCTGTCATGTCATATAAACCTAGTTCATTTGGTTTTTTTAGTCCGACAGGATGAGCACTGTTTTTTGAGTTTGCTGAGTACCACGCGACATCACCTAAGCTATTGGAACCGCTGTAAGTATAGCCTTTACTTCTGTTGCCACCCTTCGCTGCAAATTCCCATTCAGCTTCAGTTGGTAGGCGGTACTCTTCGCTTGTTAACTCATTCAACTGCTCAACGAAATAGTTCGCCTGTTGCCAACTTAAGTTGTTAACTGGGATTTGTGGGTTTTTGAAATAACTAAGAGACGACCCCATCACTGATTCGAATAGTTCTTGAGTCACCTCAAACTTCGCAATGTAAAAACTATCTACAACTACTTCACGCGCTGGTCGTTCAGCTTTGGTTGCTTTCTTGCTGTTTGAGCCCATGGTGAATGTTCCGCCTTCAACCAACACCATCTCTTGGTCAATTTTTTGAGCGATAGGGTGTGTAGGCACGCTTGCACAGCCGCTTAGGAAAATAGTCATTGTGACGCCGCTAACTGCTGCTAAATGTTTGTAATTGATAAATTTCATCACGTGCCTCAAATATTCGAAATAGGATGTAATTCTAACGTTTTTGGTCATTCCTATTGGTTATAAAGGGTATAACATGCCACTGAGTTAATTCGGAATTATGATGGGAACAAGACACTAAGATAGGTAGGTAAATCATGCATATTACTCAAGGTCCACAATATAACGGTAAAGCGTCTAAGCGCCTGCATGTTATGGCTAAGCCGATTGGCGCAGCGTGCAACATTGACTGTAAATATTGTTATTACCTAAGTAAGCAAGATTTGTTGGAGTACAAGAAAGGCAGTTCTCCAAGAATGGATGATGAGACGCTAGAGACTTACATCCGACAATACATCGAAGGTCAAAATACACCTGAAATCATCTTCTCATGGCAGGGTGGTGAACCTACCATGTTAGGTTTGGCTTATTTTGAGCGTGTGGTTGAGCTACAGAAAAAGTATCAGCCCGAAGGTGTGTTAATTTCAAATGATCTACAAACTAATGGCACATTATTGAATGATGATTGGGGTCGATTCTTAGCAAAGAACAACTTCCTAATCGGTTTAAGTATTGATGGCCCTGAAATGCTGCACAACGCTTACCGTACCAACAGAGCGGGTCGTGGCACATTCAAACAAGTGATGGCTGCTGTTGAGCTGCTACACAAGCACCAAGTAAAATTCGCCACGCTTACTTGTGTGAATAACCTGACCAGTCAAAACGCATTAGAAGTGTATCGTTTCCTACGTGATGTGGTGAAGTCTCCACAAATGCAGTTTATTCCTATCGTTGAACAGAAAACCTTTAGAACGGTTGCGCCACAAACGTCTCAAGTGAGTGAGCAACTTAAGCAAGGTGACAAGCGTCTGATCCCTGGCCATAAAGATTCGATCATGGAATCTTGGTGTGTGTCGGACTTAGCGTGGGGTAACTTCCTGATTGCTGTGTTTGACGAGTGGGCGAAGCACGACATCGGTAAAGTGTTCGTTCAGTATTTTGAAGCGAGCTTAGAAACGTGGATTGGTCGCCCGAACCCGCTTTGCACTTTGAACGAGATATGTGGCAAAGGCCTAGCAATGGAGCCAAACGGCGATGTGTTCTCTTGTGACCACTACGTTTACCCTGAATATAAAATCGGCAACATCCATCATGAAAAGCTTGATGACCTAGCATATAGCGCACCACAACAGAAATTTGGCTTTGCTAAATCACGCACACTGACGAGCCAATGCCAGCAATGTGACTACAAGTTTGCTTGTCATGGCGAATGCCCTAAAAACCGCTTTATCAAAACTCGTGCGGGTGAGCCGGGTTTGAACTATTTATGTGCGGGCTGGCACAAATTCTTCTCTCATGTTGATAAATCGATGGCGTATATTGCACGTGCGATGAGGCACCCTGTTGCTCATGGTAAGTACAGTGATTCTGTGATGATGGCGCGTCGAGTAGAACAGGCGCAACAAGCTACGTTCGAGACCAAGTTTTAAATCAAGTTCTAGGTTTAGATCTATCGATCTTAATGAAATTTAATCAAATATGAGTCTAGGGACAAGCTAAGTTCTCCAGCTTAAGGTAATACTATGATCAAGAAAAGTTTAGCAACAGCGGTTGCTTTATTTATTTCAACGTCCGCATTGCTATCAACGTCAGCGATGGCGGCCAATAGCGTTCAACAAACTGTTGATGCACCGGCACAAAATATCAATCAAGTGCTTGAAATGACGGACACTCAAACCCGAATTCAACAGTTGTCTTACATGGCGCAAGATCAGAATCAGTCTATTGAAAACCGTACTGGTGCGCTGCAAGAATTGGCCGCTTACCCAAGCCAAAATGCGTTGGTGGCTGTTGTTAGAGGTTTGAAAGATCAAGACCCTGAAGTTCGTGAAGCGTCGGTGATTGGGTCTGAACCTTATCAACTAGAACATCGCTGGGCATTGGTATCTCCGTTGCTTAAAGACAGCGATACTATGGTTCGCCACACGGCAACATCAAATCTAATTCGTGACTTTAATGCCTTAGATGATCAACAAAAAGCACAAATCGAACCACCAGTAAAAGAGTTGATTAGTTTCCTAGAAACGCAAGAATCTGAAAAGTATCAATTGCTGTTTGCTGATGTACTTCGCTGGCACAACGAGTGGGATAAGGCCGAAACGGTTTATTTGGATCTCATTAATACTCATGCGACAGAGCCACAAGTTTGGTTGAGTTATGCCGATAACTTCCGTGCACAGAAAAAAGACCAGCAAGCGGTCGATGTATTGGATCGCGGTTTGAAACATGTACCAGACAACGCAGCTTTGCATTACTCTAAATCTCTGACTTTGGTTCGCCTTGAAGACAAGAGCGCAGCGGCACATGAGATTGAAGTGGCCGCTAAGCTAGCGAAAGATAATAGCTATTACTGGTACCTCAATGGGGTATTGCAAGAAGAGTTAGATATCGACAAATCGACCAAGTCGTTCGAAAAAGCGTACCTAATATCGGGTTCTCCAGAGCAGTTGTATGCAGTGTGTGACATTTACGTGCGCTACGGTAATGAGAAAACGGATGAATGCTTGGTTGAGCTTTCGAAAGTGGCCCCGGGTTACGTGATTGATCAGCTGAAAGAGAAGCGAGTAGCGCCAAGCTCGTAATATCTTCAATAACAACGTTGAACAAACAAGAAGTCAGTTGATATATTCGATTGGCTTTTTTTGTAATGTCTTGTGCTGAACTGTGCGACTCGTGTGTGGGTCATCTCGTCTAACAAGTTGCACTTTCTATTTGATGGAATAGTTTGTCTTTTCTCACGGGCTTCGCGACGTACCCATCCATTCCCGAATCAAAGCACTTTTGAATGTCATCATCGATAACGCTGGCGGTTAACGCGATGATAGGAGTTTTATTTAAACCTAGATTTCTCTCATATTCTCTAATCTCTCGAGTTGCGGTGAAACCATCCATTACTGGCATCATGCAATCCATTAAAATAATGTCGAAGTTACTGTCGCTCTTATACATCTCAACAGCGATTAGTCCATTGTCTGCAATTTCAAATGCATAGCCCGCTTTTTTCAGCATTAAAGATGCCACCTTCTGATTCACGCGATTGTCTTCGACAAGAAGTATCTTTTCAGATTTACTCGGCACTGTGTTTTGTTCCGTTTCTTCTGGTAATGTCTGTTTGGCTTTGCTTGCGTTATTAATAGGAATGACAGTTGACACTACTGATGTTGAATTTTGATGAGAGGTGAAAGGCAAAGGCATTGTCTCAACAGCGGCTAGGATTTTCTCTTCCAACATTTCGAACTTGAATGGCTTTGGTACATAGTCGTCCATTCCCACATCAAAACACTTTTGAATATCATCATCAATCACACTGGCGGTAAGTGCAATAATAGGGGTACGACGTTTTGCTTTTGTTTCCTCTTCAATTCTTCGGATGTTGACTGTCGCTTGGAAGCCATCCATAACTGGCATCATACAATCCATCAATATTGCCGCGTAAAGAGAGTTATTAGCAAACATGTCCACGGCTTCTTGGCCATTGTTTGCAAATTCGAAGTCAAAGCCACTTTTACTTACGTGAAGGCCCGCAATCTTTTGGTTTATCTTATTGTCTTCCACGATCAGAATTTTATGTTGAGGCATTAGATCTTGTTGACTAGCTTCTGAGCGAGCAGCAAAACCCTGTACGTCGCAAAGTTCAATGGCTTTTATTAAGCGTATGCCAAGTAGCGGTTGTGATACTTGAGCGGTAACACTATTACCCATATCACCCGATTCGCTGAGAAATGAACGAAGGAGACAGATAGTAGCGCCGTTTTGATGCAGTTTATCTAAGTCGTCGGAATGGTCGTTAACTCGAAACGAATCATCTTCAGCGAAAATGACAGTGGTCGATTTACTGTACTTTTTCGTTCTGATTTGCTTAACAATATCGTCCGCATGTTCCGTTATTTGAGTCACTTTCAAACCATAAAGATTAAGGTCGTTTTCTATGCGCTCAGAAAGTACATTTTTGTTACCGAAAATGTAAATGTTAGCGGTTGCTAAACTTGGCTTCGGCAACATTAAGTCAACCGGTAATTCTAAATCGAAGTAGAAACAACTGCCTTCCCCTTTAACTGAGGTGAGTTGAATTCGACCACCCATAAGCTCAACAAGCTGAGTACTGATGGCGAGACCAAGACCTGTGCCGCCGAACTGTCGAGTGGTTGAATTGTCCTCTTGAGCAAAAGGTTCGAATATTTGTTTTTGTTGCTGTTTATCTATACCAATGCCGGTGTCACGTACAGAGAACCTAATGGTAACACTAGTGCTAGGTTGGCTGAGAGTCTGGATCGATAATGTCACCCCACCTTTTGCGGTAAACTTCACTGCATTCGACATAAAGTTCATTAGAATTTGTCTTAATCGGTGATCATCAAGCATGACTCGAGCTGGTGTATCTGAGCTGATGTCGACGCTAACTGTGATATTTTGCTCTTTTGCTTTCGGCGCAATAATTGAGGCGATATCGTATATTGATTCTCTAATGGATGCGGAATGTGGGCTGATTAATAGCATGCCAGATTCTATCTTAGAAAAATCTAAGATATCGTTGATTAAACTCAGTAGCAGTTGAGATGATATTTCAATGGTATCAACATAATCTCGTTGTGTTGGGGTAAGCGGAGTATCTGAAAGGACTTCTGAGATACCGATAACACCATTTAATGGAGTACGTATTTCGTGAGACATGTTAGCTAGGAAGCTACTTTTTGCCTTACTCGCTTGGATTGCGTGATCTTTTGCCTGTTCTGCCTCCTCTTTAGCTCTTTCGGCGTCTTCTTTCGCTATCATCAGTTTCTCTTTAGCGAGCCCTTGTTCGATGGTCAATCGTTTCACTTGCTGAGCAAATAGACTGAGCTCATCTTTTCCTTGTATCAGCTTATCTAAAGAAGGCCGAGTTTGATCGTTCTCACTTTTTAAAAACTTGAGAACCAAATTAAGGTTATTAGTGACCTGCCTTGTCAAACTTAATGTTAACCCCATCACTAGTGCAGTGAGTGAGGCGACGATCGAAATAAACAGTATTCTCTGCATCTGAGCGGCATAAATCGCTTGCTCAACTTCTTGTTTGAACTCTTGTTTAATGACACTACCGAGGCTTTGTAATAGGCTTAGGCGTGTGTTCATGGCCTCTAAACCAACCGAAATTTCTTGTGGACTTAGCTTGCTTATTGCGTTGAGGTTGAGTAAAGCACTTCTTATTTTTTGGCTTTGAGTAAAAACGTCATTTCTAAACACCTCAACCATTAAAGCGACTTGATCCTCGTTGGCATTTAATAAAACGAAGCGCTCTAGGAACAGTTGTTGCCTTTCACTGAGGGTTTTTATTTGTTCTGCAAGTTCTGGGCTGTATTCTTGGCTGTTTTGAAATATTTCAATCAGTGAGGTACCCAGTTTGAATTCCTCATTTGACCAAAAAGCTAGCCATTCAAGCTGTTGTAATGCAGTGAGGTGCTGCTGAATTTCACGTTTGGTGTTCTCAAACGGGACTTTTTCTATTTCAATCAATAACCGCTTGTACGTGTCACTTTGCCACTCAAGGGCATCTAATTTATCGTAACTATCGGTTGCTTCCATCGCAAATAGAGTAGCGTCGCTGAAGTCTGTTACAAGTTGATTTACTTCATCAAAAGCGTCTAAAAAAATCAATGGGGAGACTTTTTTCAGTTCTTCTCTGACTTGGCTACTTTGTGTCGCAAACTCCTCCGAGCTAAAAGTTAGAGTACTCCGAGATAAGGCCGAAACATCCTGAAGGTAGACAAATAGCTGGTTGGTTCGTTCAAAATCGGCTAACTGAGCTGTTAAGATATAAGCCTGTCTGCCAGCAAGGAAGAGCAAGAGTGAAATGGGGAGTAAAACTAAGCCAAAGAGTTTGTGTTTGACTGAAAGGCTATTCCAGACCGTAATCGGCATATAAGGATCCGTGCTACTGTTTTTATATAAAACAGTAGAATAAAAATGACAATATGGAAACTTTGATACCGTAAACTTAGTGGAAGTGTGGAAGGGGTATAAATTCTTAGGATCTTATAGCTTATCTTGCAATGTATTCCGTTCCTGACCATTGATGACGTTCGGCCTTCGGTTCATTTTGTATTTTTATTGATGAGAAACTTTAAAGAAAGCTTAATGATGATGGTTTTTGTCTTTAGTTACTTCTAACAGAAGTTGCTCTAGAGCTGATTTTGCAGTCGGTTCTAATGTCCAAACCCCTAGCATTCGCTGGAGTGCGGCACGATATACTCTGTTTTTTAACAGGAAGGCGAGAGTGCTAGTGTCGTTATTCAAAACATGGCTTTGTATCACGACTAGCTCAGCTTTGTTTGCGATGTCAATTTGCTGAAGGTTAAAAGCGGGTAGAAATGCACACTCATACCATACCTCAACAACCTCTCGGAGTTCGATTTCCTCTTCAGGTACGTCGCAGTCCTGAAATTGATGGTTTTCAGGAATAGTGGATAAGTACGATACATCAAGCTTGTCTGCAACGAATGTGTACATTTTCTTCCTAGTTAAATGTGAGTTGAGGGTAAATCATCTCTTTCACTTATGTTTTTGTCAATTACATCCGTTTACCTAAAGATTTAATTGTGAATAAAGGTTGTAGTTTTAACTTAAACTGTTTAAGTATTTGTCTGTTAAACCAAAATATTTCAAGTTCCCATCTGACTCTAGGACTAAGCTCATGTTTGATGTAATGATTAAGCTAGGGTCATTCGTCGAAAAAATCACGGTCGTGTTCAACAGTTTATCGGTGAACAAACGATTAAAATACTGTGCGTTTTCGTGTTCGGAGCCATTGAAAGGTTCGTCAATGATGATCAGAGATTGTTCACAATTACCTAAGCCAAGCGCTAACCGCAGTTTTTGCTGAACCCCGTTGGGAAGGCCTTTGCATTTATCCACGCTTAACTGAGTAGCCAAGCCTTCCGGAAGCCATTCATCCAACTCGAAGAAGCTGATCATCTCTTGCATATCCTCTGTTGGAATGAGTCCATTGTGCAAAATGAAGTTGGTCTCTAGTGAGCCTTCGAAGATGTGCAAGTTAAAAGGGATGTAGTTAATCGATGTGCGATAGCGATAACTGTTGAATTGTTTGATGTTGTAGCCATCGACCGATACCGCGCCTTGATAGCGGTCTTCTAACCCGGCAATGATGGAAATTAGCGTTGTTTTGCCGCAGCCTGTCGGGCCACAAATCACGACTTTTGCTCTGGGTGGTATCTTGAAACCAAGATTGGTTAAACCGGTTGCTGCCCCTGTGTAACGGTGGCTCACACCACTGCCCACAATACTGCCTTGAAACAAGCGAATGGGCGGGCTTTTTTCTAAAGTCAGTTTGTCGTCATTCATCGACATCAAGTTGTTGATCTGAGCTGATGACGCCTTAATTGATTGGAATTTGGAAATGGAGTTGTAAATACCCATGATCGGTCCTAATGCCTTCCAAACCAAAATAACGGTTGCGAGCATGGCACCAGCATCTGAAGTGCCTTCCATTACGCCGATTACCGCAGCGACAATACTTGCCGTGCCAATCACTTGGATCAAACTGCCCCCTGCAGCCTGAATTTTGCTGTTGGTCACGGCGACGTTCTCTGCATCATTAGTGCTTTGCATATGGGAAGCACTGAAGCGAGATTGAACTACACGCAACAAAGGTAGGCCTTGAATGGTCTTGATACCACGAAGGAGCTCATTCCATTGATAAGAGACCATCGCATTGGCACGAGAGCTTTTGGATGTGGCTTGTGAGTAGATATAGCGAGAGTACACACAGAATACCAACATTACGACTAAGCCGGCCATTACTACCAGTGCTGCCGTGCCAGACATCAGAGCTATCGCGATGATAAATACAATCACGAATGGCATATCAAAGTAGCTGAGGGTCGATTCTGCCGTTACCAATCGTCGGAAGGTGTCGATATCTTTTAAGCGAGCCAGCTGAGACGAAACCCCAGCGGTTGATGTCATAGCGTAGGGCAACCATAGAAGCTTTGATATAACGGCTTGGGATATGTGCATCGCGAGATCTTTACCGGAAGTGGCAATGATATTGACCCGCATTTTCTTAAAAAAGTATTCAGAGAAGCCAACAATAATAGCAAATAAGGTCAGCCAGTAGAGTGTTACTTGAGAACTAGATGTGAGCGCAAAATTATACACACTCATAATAAAGAAGGGTTGTAATGCCCCAAGTACGCTGATGAAGAAGCTCAAAATTATTAAGCTCTTGAATTCATTGTTATAGCGATAGAAAGCATATTTGATCCAATGACTTCTATCTTGAGATTCTGGTGGCGGTTCGCGAAATAGACGAGAGTACTCGCTGATAGAAATCAACAAGCATGGCTTATTACACATTGGATACTCAATAGTGTTGTTATTCGTGTAATCAAACAGCAGCAATTTTCCATCTTTTGTTCCCAAAAAGATGGCGTTGAGGTTTTCTATCTCAATAAAGCTTGGATTAGGGTGCTTATCGATATTTTCGAGTGTTTTAAGCTTAGTGGCATCACAACGGTATCCAAGACGCTCTATGGTTGCGGTAAAGCTGTCGCTGTCTTTTGGTTTTGGCATAAACGCATCACTGAGGATAGCAGGCGTACCTTCCCATTCAAGCGCTATCAATGCGTAAGCTAATCCACGAATCAGAGGTGACTGATTGTAGCGTTCGTTATATCCGATTGCTTCAAAGTCCAATACACGCTGCGATACATTGTTGAAGTCAACGAGAATACTCATTGATTACCTCCCGTCAGTTTGACACGTTTGAGGCGGTGGTTAAGCTTGTCCATTTTATTGCTGGCAATGATCAAGAGCTTGTCATTGGAACGATAAGCAGTACTGGTCAGCACCACTCGGGCAAATTCATCGTCAAAGACACAATCGATATCGTCGAAAATTAATACGCGCTTGCTAGCGAGCAGGGCGCGGACGAGTAACAGAGCATAACCAACTTGGCGTGAGAATGGGTTGCGCATGTGACCTTTAAGTTCGGTGTAAAATCCGGCGGGAAGAGCATCGATTTGTGTCTTGATGTTCATGGTTTCACACAGTGCAAAAGCCGTGTTATTCAGGCTTGGTCGGAAACAGGTGAGGTTATCAATAATGGTACCTTCTACGAACGAGCTCGTTTTATCGACCATCAACACGCTGTTACGCCAAACGTTGTAGTTAATGTCACTCAGAGGCGTGTCGTCGATCGTAATTGCCAGATGGTCATCGCTGCTTTGTCTCGTAATACAGTTGGCGAGGTGGGTCTTACCTGCACCACTTTTCCCCGTGAGCAAATAGGCTTGACCACGCTCGAATTCGATACGTTGCTTGTCAGAGTACTTGACTGAAATGCGTTCCACTTCTGTTGTTTCATGTTGATGTTCTACTGAAGCCGTCAGTTCAAGCAGTTCCGCGATACGTTGTATATGAAGTTTATTTAGTTCCCAACGGCTAGCGGTACGCATTACTTGTTGGTAGGGGGCAAAGTAACGGTTGGTTAGCATGATGATTGCAGCCATGATCCCTTGGCTTGATTCCATGTTGATAACCGCCATTGCCAACACCACAACAACACAGGCGATGGAGAGCTGTTGGATCAGTGCCAATATCAACCCGAAATTAGATTCAATTTGCTCATATTTGATGTTTTCGACTTCGCGCTCTTCGACCATTTGTGTCATCAAGCTTTCGACGCGGTATTCCATGTTTCGCGCTTTGATATCCAGTGGGCTAGAGATGATCTCTATGATTTTTGATGTGGTTAAGCCTTCGATATCGGATTTATTTTGCAGGCTACTAATCTTTTGTTTAGAGAGGCTAAATGCGAAAATAGCCAAAATAACTGAGGCTATTAGAAGAGTAACGCCCGCCCATATGTTGATTAGCCCAATTATTATGATGGTTAATAAGCTAACTGCTAGGTTGATTAGAGCTCGAACAGACTCTCCGCCAAAGAAGGTTTTAAGTTCAGGAATAGTAGAGATGCGTTCGAGGTACTCACCGGGCTCTAAGCGGCGGTATTTGGAAATTTCAGCCAAACAGATGGATTGAAAAACCTTGTTAGTTAAGTTGGTCTCAAATTGCCTCATGATGACAGATGAGATCTTCTCTTCCTGATTCTTGAGATGGTAATCGAGGAAGATAGAAATCAAGATAATAGCGAACAATAAGAAAAGAGTGTTTTGTGCTTGATTGGGTAAAACACGGTCGAAAATAATCAGAATAGAGAAGGGCAAAACTAACCCAAATAGGGTGGAAATTATCGTGGAGAAAGTCAGATAACACTTGTCTGCCATATTGATCTTTTGAGAAAATTGTTTAGTTTGCATTGCGATCTCCTTTCTTCAAGGACGAAGCTGAGAGAAGGTGTTTAGGCACTAATTCTTGACTGTCTTGATCTTCAATATCACTCATCAATTGCATGATACTTTCTATAGATTTTACGGAGAGCACGCCCTTAATTTTTTCGAGCTTGATGGTCTCGATGATGTAGTCATATCGTGCGCTTTCGTAATCTCTTAAGGCGCTGAATAATTTACTTTCGGCAGCGAGCAAATCTGTGATAGTACGCGTACCTAATTGGTAGGCTCTTTGGATCCCTTTGTAGGACGCATAATTAGCGCGAATGATGTTTTCATAACTGTTTATAGACTGGGAAAAGTCGTTAATGGTAAGTAGTGAGGTGTTCACATTGTTACGTGTGGTGTAAAGCGAATCTTGGTAAAGCAATTCGGTACGTTCAATGGCCGTCGAGGATTTTTGATATCCGTAGTAATCAGAACCACCAGATAAGAGAGGCACTGCTAGGTTCAAGCCAACACTCGTTGAGTTACTTTCGCCTGTCGCTGTTATGTCGGTCTTATCGTAATTATTGGCGTCATCATGACGATAACTGGCCGAGAGCGACACTGTGGGTAAGAAGTTCGAACCGCTCTCTTTTAAGCTTCTACGGCTTCTCTCGACGTTTTTCTTAGCCACAAGTAAGTCGTTATTAAGCTTTAATGCTTGATCCATGATTGAACGTTGTTCTGTTTCGTTTATCTCTTTTAAAGGCACGCTTTCGTAAATATCTTGCGAAGGTGTGATTGGGTACTGAATCTGAATCGATAGGCCATTGAGAATGACTTGGCGATCTTTTTGTAATGTTCTCAATCGATTTGCCACCCCCTCTTTTTGTGCAATCACTTCGTACAATTCACTGGCAGCTGTGTTGCCTAGTTCCACGTTACGTTGCATCTGATGTTCACGAGCCTGAGATGATGTAAGCTCAACCTTCGTTGCTTTTATCTGGGCGTTGTTTTTCAAGTACTCAAAATATTGAGAGCCGACTTCTGAGATGGTGTCTTGGATTTTGTTCTCGTGTTTAATCTCTTCAATGTTGAAGTCGAGCTTTGCCGTTCCATATTTAAACACATCGCCAAGATTGAATATTGACTGGGAAAGGGAAAGACTGTAGCTGTTCGAGTTGTAGCTTGAGGTCTCATCGGGCACGCTCCGTAATAAGGTCTCATTTTCATTCCATGTGGTATCGGCTGCGCCATTAAGCGAAGGGAGGAACTTAGAGCGGCTGATACCAATGTTGTATTCGTTCTCTTCGACACCTTTATTACTCGCGCGAAGTGAAAGGCTGTTTTGCAGGCCGAGTTCTACTGCCTCAAGCAGGGACGTCGCCGATGCTGAAGGTGTAGTACTTAATGCAAGTGCAGCCATGGTGCTGCTAGTTAAGTTTCTGTACCGCCACATATTTGTTGATCACCTTGATGATTTCGTCGCTTTTGTAAGGTTTGCTGATCACGTAATCCATTCCGGCTTCAATACAAGCCTGGTGTTCGTTACTGCTGGTCAATGCGGTTGCACCTATAATGGTGCAAGGTTTTCTATCTTTATTTTTTTCAAACTGTCGAATACGCTGTGTTGCCTCTATACCGCCCATTCCTGGCATGATGCAATCCATAAAAATAATGTCGGAACGTTGATTCATGAAGTGTTTTACGGCGTCGGCACCGTCACCAACAGTGTCTGCTTCGTACTCTTGTTTGGTTAAAATACGCTTAAGTAAGATCTGTTGGACTCGGTCATCCTCGACGATCAGGAATGAGCTGTTTTCTATCTGTCCTTGCGATGCTTCCGCTTCCATAATGGAGAGTAAGTTAGGAATAAATTCGTAAGGAATGGCTGGTGAGTTTATGATTTTATCGACGAAGCTGTGGCACTCTTGCGCATGTTGGGTGTTGCTTACGGATAACAGCAGCTTGGTATTTGGGTGCTTCTTGAGCTGTGATTTAACTGTTTTACAGAGCGATGAAAGCTTATTGGGTTCAAATGTATCGGTCAGCATTATTGCATCGTATTCACCGAAGGTTTTCGCTGCTGAAAATAGCTCACTAGCAGTGCGAATCTCGGTGATATCGAGCCCCAAATTGGAGAGCATTTTTCTTATGACATCAATACGAATTTGAGTATTTGCGCAGAGCATCAAACGCTTACCGTCGAAACGAGTTTTCTCCGTGTGGAAGCTTTTAGCCTTAAGATCAAGTTCTACTTGAAAACGCTCTTGATTGCCTGATTGGAACCAGCGACTTTCGTAGTATCCGTAATCTTTTAAAATGCTCTTTGCTAAGTCATCTGTATTGGAAGTGTGGTCTTTGTGAGCACTCCAATGGAGTGTATTTAGTTTGGCAACAAATACATTAAGCGTTGAGAGGAAATTAAGATTGATGGTGACGCGCGTATTTTCCATATTAGAAGCCGCACCAGATTCAATCGTTACAAACAATTTCTTGTTAGCTTTGAGCTGAATAGCGTTAGAAAGCTGCAAGAAAAGTATCCAGAATAAGCTGGTGGATTGACCTTCAACGCGATTTGGTAAATTGTCAGAGATAAGACAGTCGAGTTGGCTTTCATTACGCTGAACTTTCGCACTGATATGAATCATCAATTCAGACAGCACGCTCAAAAGCGAGAATTCTTTAGATTTACTCTCTGAGCCTTGAGAAATCAATCGGTTATAGTTTTCAGCAAGCTCTGATAGTGTATTGGAAGCAGACGTAATGTCCTTCGCCATTAACACGCCGCTCTCATCTGTTTCTTGAACTAGGTATTGCACGCCACCATTGATAGTATTGGTTATTCCGCGAATTTCATATCCTATTAGGGCATACAGTTGCTTGTAGAGATCGTTATTGCGCTTTTGGTCTTCTAATTTACTGAATACCAATTTGAGGTGAGAGTAGATCTGACGTTGTTTGGGGTTGATGCTTACTTCGTTAAGAAGCTCTTCAAGTCTTTTTAAATCGAGCTGCTTGAGTTCTTGGTATAAGGCATCGAATTCACAGTCTATTTCTCGTTCGTTTGAGCTGGATTTTTTAAGTTTCAACATAGCTGCTGAGTTAGAAATAACGATAATAACAGCCAAGATTACGGCTATCATAAACAACCACACAAAGAACTTGTTCTTTTCTGACATCAAGTCGCTCGCGTGCTTATTAAACATGTTGCGATAGTTGTCATCCATTTGCAGGTAGCTGTTAGTGAGTGAAAGGTATAAGTCCAGCATGTCATTACGTGTTTTGGAACTATCGACAAAGCGATTAATAGCTAATTCCATTTGGGTATATTCGGTCGCACCAACCAAGCTGAATTCGGTTTTGTTCAAAGAGGCTAAAGACCTAAACTCATCTATTTCGCTTTTTAAGGTTGATAGATTCAAATCATTGCTGCAACTGTTGGCTCTTAAACAACGTTGGAGGGTTTGGATATCAAGTTCTATAGTCTGGTTGAGTTCTTGAGCCTTTATTAGAAGTGGGGCGCTTTGCACTTGAGCGACTGAGTCTATTTTCGACCAGGAAAAGTACAAATAGAAAGCGAGCGCGGTTAATACCACACTAAACAATATGCTAAGACGTAGAGCTGGAACGGAAATGTTGTATGAAGGTTTTCCGCTCATTGATTACCTCTCATCGAACGCATCTTCGATGGCAGACATCACAGGTTTTGCTGCATATTCGATCACACGACGTGACCCTGTTTTCACATCGGCGGTAAATTCCATATAAGGTGATAACTTGTATTGAGTGCCTCCTCGCTCAAGAAAGTTTTGGTCAATTTCAATCTCTGCTAAATAGAATTCGGCATCCTCTTCTTCGTATGATGAACGACTGATTGAGGCAATGGTCCCCTCAACAAAGCCATACTTGGCGAAGTTATAAGTGTCCATTTTTACTTTCACTGCTTGGCCAATTTCAACAAATCCCATGTCTTTACGTGGGATCTTTGCTTCTCCGTGTAGCGAGTTATTGATCGGTGCAATGTCGGCAATGCTTTCGCCTGGCGGAATCACTGCAGAGCGAAAGTTGAAGTGTAGCTTGTCGACTACGCCATCGACCGGAGAATAGACAATAAGGCGATCAACTTTATCGGAATGTTGTGGTTGTAAGATTCGCTTTAGCTTAAGGTCTTTATTCACTTGAATAATTTGTGCTTGATATTCTGAATTTCTATTTTCAACCAAATCTCGGTGTTGCTTTTCTAGTTTATCGAGCTGAAAACGCTCATTCATGACTGACTCATCAAGATTTTCAATCTCACGTACCATGTTGGATTCTTGTACTTTCATATTGAGAACATCAACGTATGAGGCCATCTCTTCTTTATAAAGTGTACTTTTGATGTTGAGTTGTTTACGAATCAGAGAAAGCTGGTTCTCTGAGCTCTTTCTACGTTTTAACATCGAACTTATTAGAGAGTTTTTATGCTTAATATCGTGAGTGATGAGCTCTTCATTAGAGCGGTTTTTTGAGAATTCTTGTTGCCACGTATTCATGTTTACTTGAACCTGATCAGGATATTTTTCAGTGAAAGCAGTAAAGTTTGGCTTCTTCATATCTCGTAAACTCTCATAGCGAATTTTGTCTAGCTCTAGCTGAATGATTTCTGTATTAACCGTATCGAGTTGGGTATTACGATCAAGAGAGCGTATTCTCGCGATAGGCTGCCCCTCGTAAACGACTTCACCTTTCCTTACTAGCAACTCTTCTAGAATACCTCCTTCTAAGTGCTGGACCTTCTCAACGTCAGATTCCAACAACAACTCTCCACGCAAAGAAACGACAATATCGATACGTGCCTGCGACGCTACAGCGATAGCAACTAAAGCGAGGAGAAAGATGATGAGCAACGTTTTGTGAACGCTGGTCATAGCACTAGCCAGCACTATGGTGTCGTCCGCTGTGACCTTAGAAGCATCGTTGTTAGAAACCAATGCTTTTCTGAGGTGATGCTCTATTTGGTTATTACTCATGACTGCCTCGGTTATTTGTCATCTACTACGTCCTTCATATCTAACAAATGCTTGATCTGTTGATTGACATTTTGTAGTTCGGTTTTGACATCTTCCAAAAGATCTTCCGGAACAGGAAAGTGGTGTTTACTCAAATATTCCAACTTTGCCATTTGGGGGGGAAGATCTTGGTCACAAAGTAAAATTAGTATCGCCTTCAATTTTTTTGAGTAGCAGTTGAGTTCATCGAAATGATTACCTTTGTGAAGCGTCTCTATATTTATGGCAGCGTCTGAGAAATCCTTACAAAATTCGCTTAATAGCAATTGCAGCCCTTTGTGGTTGTTCTTGATTGAACGCAATAAATTTGTCATGTCTATCATCATTCCACTGCCTAAATTGCTTTAATGACAATAACTAAGGATATTCGAAGGTGCTTTTCAATTTTTTTTGATTATTCTCGCCTAGAAATTATGAAAATTGTTGTATAAAAACTTGGTTTTCTAAAATGGTGTCCTTTAATGCCTCTAAATACGATTAGTTAGCTAGTAGCAACGGAGGCTGTAATGGCAGGCGAAAATAACCAAAACAACCAAAATGAAGATCTCAATGACGCGGTAGAACAGACGGACACGAACGACGCGGGTACGCCCTCCCAGCAGCAGAATCAACAAAACCAACAGAACACGATAGCGACGACGATAGCGACAGGTGCTGAAAACACGGACGCAGCAGACGAAGTTAACCAAGCGTTGGAAGATAATCCAAGTGGCGCAGGTAATGAAGAAGAGGCCTCGGCTTCTGGTGGTTCTGCAGAAGAAGAGACGCCAGAAAGTGACGAAGGTTCAGATGATGCCCAATCTAATGTAGTTGGTGGTGCCGCTTCTGATGCCAGTTCGGATGATGCCTCGGGTAGTGGAGGTGGTTCAGGTGCCGGCGCTCAAGCTGTCGGTGGCGAAAACGCTGCCGCTTCTGAAGGCGGTTCAGATGCCGAAGGTAATGAAGACCAAGGCCAAGCCGCAAGAACATCAGCGGCGCCTAGCGCGGAGGCTTCGGAATCTGATGAGCAGCAAACGGGCGATGATTTAGATTCACAAACGGTAGAAGAGACATTTGCCGTTGACGTTGAAGCTTCTGACGAAGAAACCATCAGTGAAGTAGAAGATGACTTTGATTCAGAGACGGTAAATGAAACGTTTAAAATCAAAGTGGAAAGCGAAAATGATGCACCAGAAGCTGAACAAAATCTGGCTTACATTATGGATGAAGATGGATCCATAACATTCACTCAAGAACAATTACTCGAATACGCAAGTGATGTTGATGGTGATGAGCTGGTTGCTTCAAATGTTCAAGTCGGCGCAGATGCAACGGTTCAAGAAAATGGCGACGGTACTTTCACGGTGGTTCCTTCCACTGATTTCAATGGCGAACTTGACCTAACTTTTGATATCAGTGACGGACAAGAAACAATAAGCAGCGCAATTGATCTAACGGTTCGTCCTATCAACGACGCGCCTGTACCAGAAGACAAAACGTTTGAAATAGAAGAAGATGGCACGCTCATCTTCACCGATGCAGACCTTCTTTCTGGTGCTACAGACATTGAAGGTGACAATCTAACGGTCGAAGGTGTGACCTACGATGGTGGCGACGGTATTCTTACCGACAACGGTAATGGTACGTACACCTTTGCGCCGAATGAAAACTTTAATGGCGACGTAAACTTCGCCTTCGATGTCTCTGACGGCACCGATACGGTCTCTGCCAACATCGATGTGAGCGTAACTGCCGTTGATGATGCCCCTGTGTCGGGCGATCTAGCGTACTCAGTCGACGAAGACGGTTCGATTCGTTTGAGCCAAGAGCAACTGTTATCGCAAGCATCAGATGTGGAAGGCGATGACCTGACAGCGAGCGGGCTAAGCGTTGGTGGCAATGCCACTGTTATTCAAAACGATGACGGTAGCTTCACCATCACACCCGATGAGAACTTCAATGGTGACATCGATATCAGCTTCGATATCTCTGATG